>JBMLRS010000540.1:0-18985 GCA_049240905.1 Elsteraceae bacterium | reverse complement strand
AGCTTTTCACAATTTCTGTCCTACGCGGGCGCGGCCGGCCACAGCCAGGCCGCGCCGCGCACGCCGCTTGAATCGCCATGTTTGGGCGCCAGCAACGGCGTCGAGACCGCGTCCGACAGCACCCATTTCCCCCATGTCGCCGGGATCTCCTGGTAAAGATGCGGCAGGCGCGACAGGCCGCCGCCCAGCACGATCGCGTCCGGATCCAACAGATTGATCACGGTCGCCAGCGCGCGGGCGAGGCGGTCGACATGGCGCGCCAGCGTCGCCTGCGCCGCCGGATCGCCCGCTTTGGCGTCCGCTGACACCTGCACCGCCGTCTTGCCTTGCGCCCCCGTGACCCGCGCATGGTCGGCCGCCAGACCCGGCCCGCACACCCAGGTCTCGATGCAGCCCGTCTTGCCGCAATAGCAATCGGGTCCCGGCAGCTCCTCCGGCCTCGGCCAGGGCAGGGGGTTATGACCCCACTCTCCGGCGATGGCGTTGGCCCCGCTCAGCACTTTGCCGTGGACGACGAGCCCGCCGCCGCAGCCGGTGCCCAGGATCGCGCCGAACACCACCGCCTTGCCGGCGGCGGCCCCGTCGGTCGCCTCGGACAGGGCGAAGCAATTGGCGTCGTTCGCAAGACGGACCGGGCGCCCGCAGGCCTCCGCCAAATCCCGATCCAGCGCGTTGCCGATCAGCACGACGGTGTTGGCGTTCTTCACCAACCCGGTCGCCGGCGACACCGCGCCCGGGATTCCGACGCCCAAACTGCCGCGCCGACCGGTTTCCGCCTCCAGCGATTCTACAAGCCCGGCGATGGTCCTGACGATCTCCCGGTAGTCATGGGCGGGGGTCGGAATCCGGCGTTTGGCGAGCGTCGCGCCCCCGGCGTCGAGAGCCACGCCCTCGATTTTCGTGCCGCCCAGATCGATTCCGATCCGCATCGTCGCGGTTTGGTCCATTTCCATGCTTGCGCCGGCCCCTCAAAGCTTGTCAGTTTGGAGAATGTCTTTATCGATCGACCCGCCTTTAAGAAAATCAAAACCTATCGGTGACGAGGTTTTGACCACCACCTGCTACATGTGCGCCTGCCGTTGCGGCATTCGGGTGCACCTTAAAGATGGGGCGGTGCGCTACATCGAAGGCAACCGGGCCCACCCCGTCAATAAGGGCGTGCTCTGCGCCAAGGGCTCGGCCGGGATCATGCAGCATCTCTCGCCCGCGCGCCTGAGCCAACCGATGAAGCGGATTGGCCCGCGCGGCTCCGGCGAGTTCCAGGCGATCAGCTGGGAAGAGGCGTTGACCCTCGCCACCGACCGGCTGGCCAAGATCCGCGCCGATGATCCGAGGAAGCTGGCTTTCTTCACCGGGCGCGATCAATCGCAATCCATGACCGGCTGGTGGGCGACCAAGTTCGGCACGCCGAACTACGCCGCGCATGGCGGGTTCTGCTCGGTCAATATGGCCGCCGCAGGCATGTACAGCTTCGGGGGCGCCTTCTGGGAGTTCGGCGAGCCTGACTTCGAGCACACCCGCTATTTCATGATGTTCGGCGTGGCGGAGGATCACAGCTCCAACCCGCTGAAGATCGCGTTGGGCAAGCTGAAGACCGAAGGCAAGGCCAAGTTCGTCTCGGTCAACCCGGTCAAGACCGGCTATTCCGCGATCGCCGACGAATGGATCGGCGTGCGGCCAGGCACGGACGGGCTGTTCGCCGGCGCGCTGATCCATGAGCTGGTCCGCGCGGGCAAGATCGACGTCGAGTATCTGGTGCGCTACGCCAATGTCGGCTGGCTGGTGATTGACGCGCCGGGCTCGGCCGATCACGGGCTGTTCGCGCGCGACGAAGCCGGCAAGCCGCTCTGCTGGGACCGCAACGCCAACGCCCTGGCCGACGCCACGGCGATCGGGGCCGCGCCCGCGCTGCAGGGCTGCCATCCGCTGGGCGACGGGCGCTTCGCCACGCCGGTGATGCAGCTTTTGGTGACCCGTTTCTCCGACCGCCGCTGGTCGCCCGCCACCGTCGCCGATCAATGCGGCGTCCCGGCGGAGACGATCTCCCGCATCGCCGCCGAGCTGGCGGAAGTCGCGTTCGAGCAGACCGTCACCATCAACCAGCCTTGGACCGATTGGGCCGGACGGCGTCACGAGACCATGGTCGGCCGACCCGTCTCCATGCACGCGATGCGCGGCGTCTCCGCCCATTCCAACGGGTTTCAGACCTGCCGCATGCTGCATCTGCTGCAGATGCTGCTGGGCAGCATCGATGTGCCCGGCGGCTTCCGCTACAAGCCGCCCTATCCGCGCACGGCCCCGCCCGGCCCGCTGCCGACCGGCAAGCCCTCGCAGGTCGCAGCCGGCCAGCCCATGCCCGGCCCGCCCTTGGGCTATCCCCTTGGGCCGGAGGATCTGCTGATCGAGGGCGACGGCAGGCCGATGCGGATCGACAAGGCGTTCAGCTGGGAATACCCGTTCGCGGTCCATGGCATGATGCATATGGTGATCCGCAACGCCTGGGCGGCGGATCCCTATCCGATCGACACGCTGTTCATGTACATGGCGAACATGAGCTGGAACTCGGCGATGAACAGCGCCGGGACGATCGAGATGCTGACTGACAAGGGCGCGGACGGCGAATACAAGATCCCCTACGTCATCTATTCCGACGCCTATTTCAGCGAAATGGTCGCCTACGCCGACCTGATCCTGCCGGACACCACCTATCTGGAGCGCTGGGATTGCATCTCCCTGCTGGATCGGCCGATTTCCGACGCGGATTCCGCAGCGGACTCGATCCGGCAGCCAGTCGTGGCCCCGGATCGCGACGTGCGCCCGTTCCAGGACGTGCTGATCGATCTTGGCGCGCGGCTGGGCCTGCCCGGCTTCATCACCGCTGAGGGCAAGCCCTCCTGGCCCGGCGGCTACTCCGACTATCTGGTCAACCATCAGCGCACGCCCGGCGTCGGCCCCCTGGCCGGTTGGCGCGGCGAGGACGGCTCCAAGGAAGGGCAGGGCGCGCCCAACCCGGACCAGCTCAAGCGCTATATCGAGAATGGCTGTTTCTGGCGCAGCGAAGTGCCGGAGGCCGGGCGCTATTTCCGCTTCGCCAACCGCGATTATTTCGAGTGGGCGGAGGGCATGGGCCTGCGCGCCGGCAAGGCGCCCTTGATCCTGCAGCTCTATGTCGAGCCCCTGCAGAAATTCCGCCTCGCCGCCGATGGGCATGGCCCGATCGCGGCGCCGGCCGAGCATCGCGACCGGCTTCGCCGCTTCTTCGATCCCCTGCCGGACTGGTACGCCCCGCTGGAGCAGGACCGGATCGACGCCGCCTCCTTCCCGCTGCACGCCATCACCCAGCGGCCGATGGCGATGTATCACGCCTGGGGCTCGCAGAACGCCTGGCTGCGCCAGATCCATGCCGCCAACCGCCTGTTCGTCAACGTCGCCACCGCCAAGAGCCTGGGCGTCGAGGATGAAGGCTGGGTCTGGATCGAGAGCAACCACTCGCGCGTCCGCGCCCAGATCAAGACCATGGAGGGCGTGGAGCCCGGCACGGTCTGGACCTGGAACGCGATCGGCAAGCGCTCGGGCGCCTGGAACCTCGCGCCGGACGCGCCGGAATCTCAGCGCGGCTTCCTGCTGAACCATCTGATTCATGAACTGCTGCCGGCGCAACCCGGCGAGTATCGCTACTCCAACTCCGATCCGATCACAGGGCAGGCGGCCTGGTATGACTTGCGCGTCCGTCTGGTTCCCTGCGATCTGGCCGAGGCCAAGACCAGCATGCCCAGCTTCGCGCCCCTGCCGGTTCCGCCCGGCAGTCCGGAACGTCCGGAAATCTCCCGCTTCGGAGCGCAGTTCCGATGACCGCTCTGCCGTTGGAGACCACGGGCAAGCGCCTGGGCTTGGTGATCGATCTCGACATCTGCGTCGGCTGCCACGCCTGCGCGGTGAACTGCAAGGAATGGAACACCGGCGGGATCGCCGCGCCCTTGACCGATCTGCAGCCCTACGGCGCGGACCCCACCGGCGTCTGGTTCAACCGCATCCACAGCTTCGAGGCCGGCTGCGGGTCGGACAGCCGCACCGTGCATTTCCCGAAATCCTGCCTGCATTGCGCGAAGCCCGATTGCGTCACGGTCTGCCCGACCGGCGCCAGCTACAAGCGGGCCGAGGACGGGATCGTGCTGGTCAACGAGGATCTCTGCATCGGCTGCAAGCTGTGCAGCTGGGCCTGCCCCTATGGCGCGCGGGAGTATGACAGCGACCAGGGGGTGATGAAGAAATGCACGCTCTGCGTCGACCGGATCTACAACGAGGATCTTGAGGAGATCGACCGGGTCCCGGCCTGCGTGTCGACCTGCCCGGTCTCCGCCCGGCATTTCGGCGATCTGGCCGATCCCGCCTCGAAGGTCTCCAAGCTGGTCGCCGAGCGCGGCGGCTACGACCTGATGCCTGAGCTTGATTATCAGCCGACCAACAAATATCTGCCGCCTCGCCCGCGCAAGGCCGGCGGCCAGGGCGCCCAGTCCCCGGCTCTCGCCGACGCCGACGCGCCGATCGGCGGCTTGCTCGGCTGGCTCGACAAACTTCTTTCCCGGTAGACCATGCATCCCGCCGCCTCCGTCATCTTCTTCACTGTCTCCTCCGGCGCCGGCTATGGTCTCGCGATCGGGCTGATCCTGTTCGCGCTGGTTGGCCCGTCGGGGACCGACCCGATCCTCGCCGGCGGTGGGTTCTGCCTGTCGCTGGCCCTGATCGCCGCGGGGCTTCTGTCCTCCCTCGGCCATCTCGGCCATCCGGAGCGGGCTTGGCGCGCGCTAAGCCAGTGGCGGACCTCATGGCTGTCGCGTGAGGGCGTGATGGCCCTGGTCACCTTCCTTCCCTTGCTGATCTTCGGCTGGAGCTGGGTGATCCGGGGCGAGCCCAGCCTTCTGGCCGGCGTGCTGGCGATGATGGGCGCGCTGGGCACGGTCTGGTGCACGGCGATGATCTACGCCTCGCTGAAGCCGATCCGCCGCTGGCGCAACGGCTTCACTGGGCCGGGCTACCTAGTCCTGGCGGCGGCGAGCGGCAGCCTGCTTCTGGCGTTTCTGGTGCGCCTGTCCGGTCAGCAGATCTGGGTGATCGCGCTGGCCCCGGTCGCAACCCTGGCGCTCGCGGCGCTGGTGAAATCCATGTACTGGCGCTGGATCGACCAGAACCACGCGGCCTCGACGCCGGAAAGCGCGACCGGCCTCGGCGCCCTCGGATCGGTGTCGCTGCTGGAGGCCCCGCACACCGAGGAGAATTATCTTCTGAAGGAGATGGGCTTCAAGGTCGCGCGCAAGCACGCCTCCAAGCTGCGGCGGTTGACGATGGATGTCGGCTTCCTGCTGCCGATCATCCTGACCGTGCTCGCGACCTTGACCGGCCACGTCGCCGGCTGCCTGCTGCTGGGCGTCTCGACCGCGCTCTGCCTGCTTGGCTGCCTGACCGAACGTTGGCTGTTCTTCGCCGAAGCCCGGCACACCGTCACCCTCTATTACGGCGCGAAGGCGGCGTAGGGCGGAAGTGGTTTAGCCTGAAATGCTCGGGCGTCCGCCACAAATCTCCTCACCCTGAGCAACGTCGAAGGGTCCGAGCAAACTCGCCGCCGTTTCCCGCTCACCCGCCCTTCGACGGGCTCAGGGTGAGGCAAGTTCTTGAATTAAGAAATAATTTCGGCTTCGCTCGCGGGGACGAGTCCCTGTTTGAATCCGCTTTCTCCCTGACTCCCTTTGAGGCCCTATCTCGCGGACGCCGGGAACGCCAAGTCGCGCAGGAACAGCGAGATCTCAGGCACGTAGGTGATCACCATCAGGCAGCTGAGCACCACCAGGATGAAGGGGATCAGCGGCAGGATGATGCGGTCCAGCGAGGTCTTCGCCACCGCGCAGGCCGCGAACAGGTTCACGCCGAAGGGCGGGGTGATCATCCCCAACGCCAAGTTCACCACCATCACCGTGCCGAAATGCACGGGATCGATGCCATAGCGCGCGGCGACCGGCGCCAGGATCGGCGCCAGCACGATGATCGAGGCCGAGGTCTCCACAAACATGCCCACCACGAACAGGAACAGGTTCACGGCCAGCAGGAACATGGCTGGGCTGGAGATGATCGAGGTCATCCATTCCGCCATCGCGTCCGGCACGCCCTGGCGGTTCAGCAGATAGCTGAACAGGCCGGCCATGCCGATGATCAGCATGATCACCGTGGAGGAAATCACGGATTTCTTGAAGATCGGCATCAGGTCGCTGATCTTCAGCTCGCGATAGACGAACATGCCGACCACGATCGCGTAGACCACGGCGACCACGGAAGCTTCGGTCGGGGTGAACACCCCGCCATAGATGCCGCCCAGGATGATCACGGGCATCAGCAGGGCGAGCGCCGCCTTGCGCGTGGCGACGGAGATCGTGTCACGCCCTTCGCCGTCGCGCTTGCCGTAGCCCTTGATCCGGCACCAGATCAAGACCGTGATCATCAGCGACACGCCGATCAGGATGCCAGGGCCGAAGCCGGCGATGAACAGCTCCGGGATCGAGGTCTGGGTCGCCACGCCATAGAGGATCATCGGGATCGAGGGCGGGATGATCACCCCCAATTCGGCCGAGGTCGCCTGCAGCGAGGCGGCGAAAGGCACGGGATAGCCGAGGCGCACCAGCGCCGGAATCAAGATGGCCCCGATCGCGAAGGTGGTGGCGACCGACGAGCCGGAGATCGCCGCGAAGATCATGCAGGTCAGCACGCAGGACACGGCGAGGCCGCCCTGCACGCCGCCGATCACCGCGCGGGCGAAGGCCACCAGCCGCTTGGAGATGCCCCCGGTGTCCATCAGGTTGCCGGCCAGGATGAAGAAGGGAATGGCGGCCAGCGGGAAGCGGTCCAGCGTCACGTAAAGCTGTTGCGCCATCACCAGAAGCGGGAAGCGCGTGTAGAACTCCAGCCCCGCCATCGCAGCGATGGCGATCGCGATCGCCACAGGCACTGACACGGCGAACAGCGCCAGCATCAAGCCGATCATCAAGGTCGTCATGTCAGGATCAATCGCTAGACGGCAGTTTCAAGATCTTCGGCGCGGCGGTCGAGAAAGTTCGCCAGAACGCCGAAAAAGGCGAAGGCGGCGCCCACCGGGATCGCGGCGTAGCCCCAGGCGATCGACACCTCCAGCCCCGCCAGGTTCTGGAACTTGACCCGCTCGGCCATCTTCCAGCCCTGAATGACCAGAACCACCAGGGTGAACAGCGAGGACGAGAGGATGATCAGCTCCACGGCGAGGCGAACCTTGCCCCGGGTCACGCGATGGCACAGATCGATCGAGACCAGGGCCCCGGCGCGGAACGCCCCGCCAAGGCCCAGGAACGCCATCCAGATCAGCAGGGTGCGGATCAGCGCCTCAGACCAGGTCGCCGGCTCCGACAGGAGAAAGCGGGAGATCACCTGCCAGAAGCCGGCCAGCACGCAGACCGCGAGGCAGGCGGCGGCCGCCGCCATCACCCCGTCGGTCAGCCGCCGCTCGAAAGCGAGGAAATTCGCTTTCAGGCTCACTTGTAATCCCGGATCTTCTGGATCGCGGCCGCGCCGAACTCCCGGGCGTAGGCGTCGAAGGCGGGGGCCAGGGCGGCCTGGAACTTGGACCGGTCAACATCGGTCACCACTTCCATGCCGCGCTTGCGCAGTTCTTCGACGCCGTTGTTCTCGACCTCCACCACCATGGCGCGGTTGGCGGCGATGGCGGCCTTGGCCGCGTCCTGGAACAGCGTCTTGTCCGCCGCCGACAGCTTGTTGAACACGGCGGGGGAGAGCAGGATCATAGCCGGCGAATAGACATGGCCGGTCAGCGACAGGAATTTCTGCACCTGGTTCAGGTTGTTGCCGGTGATCACCGTGATCGGGTTCTCCTGGCCGTCCACGGTGCCCTGCTGCAGCGCCGGCACCAGTTCGGAGAAGGCCATCGGAGTCGGCAGCGCGCCCATGGTCTGGAAGGCGCGCATATGCACCTGATTCTCCATGGTGCGCACTTTAAGGCCCTTCAGATCGTCCGGCGTGTTCACCGCGCGACGGCTGTTGGTCATGTGGCGGAAGCCGTTTTCGGCCCAGCCCAGCGCGATCAGACCCTTGGCCGGGAACTTCGCCAGCAGGTCCTGGCCGATCGGGCCGTCCAGCGTGGCGCGGGCGTGGGCCTTGTCGCGGAACAGGAAGGGGATGTCGACGATCTTCACTTCCGGCACGAAATTCCCGACCGGGCCGGTCGAGGTGATCGTCAGGTCCAGCGTGCCGATCTGCACGCTTTCGATCATTTCGCGCTCATTGTCGTTGCGCTGGATCGTGACCCTGAATTTGCCGCCGCTCTGGGCCTCCAGGGTCTCCTTGAACTTCAGCGCGCCGACGCCGTAATGCGTGTTGGCGGGCAGGGCGTGGCCGAAGGTGACGGTGGTCTGCGCCATGGCGGGGCCGCCGGCCAGAAGCAGGGCGCCCAACGCGCCGAACAGCAAGGAACGCTTCTTCATTTGTTCATCTCCCGTAAGATTCTTGACGACGAGGCTGAGCGGCCCGCCTTGGTTACCGCCACCATACCTGATCAATCGCGACGGTCCAGCGCCAAGAACAGCGGCGCTTCGTTGTACCGCGACAGATTTCTGTGATCCGCCCCTTCACAACCGGCCGGCATTGGTTAAGGTGCGCCTGTCAGGCAGACGCCTGAGACGCCTCGTTTCGGACCCCGAGAATCATGCGGACAGACCTCTACCCGGCCATCGATCCCTATCAGACCGGCAGCTTGGCGCTGGACCGCAAGCACACGATGTATTGGGAGCAATCCGGCAACCCGCGCGGCGTGCCCGTGGTTTTCCTGCATGGCGGGCCTGGCGCCGGCGCTTCCCCCACCCATCGCCGTTTCTTCGACCCCAGCTTCTACCGAATCGTGGTGTTCGATCAGCGCGGCAGCGGCCGCTCCAGCCCCTTGGGCGAGCTGACCGACAACACCACCCCGCATCTGGTGGAGGACATCGAGCGCCTGCGCCGGCATCTGGGAATCGAGCGCTGGCTGGTGTTCGGCGGCTCCTGGGGCTCGACCCTGGCGCTGGCCTATGGCGGCGCGCATCCCGATCGCTGCTTGGGTTTCGTGCTGCGCGGCATCTTCCTGTGCGAGCAGGAGGAGATCGACTGGTTCATGCACGGCATGCGCGCCGTGTTCCCGGAGGCTTGGCGCGAGTTCTCCAGCTACATCCCGGAGGCGGAGCGCGACGATTTGCTCCAGGCCTATCACCGCCGCCTGATCGACCCCGAGCCAGCCGTGCATCTGCCGGCCGCGCGAATCTGGAGCCGCTATGAGGGCGCCTGCTCGACCCTCATGCCCAACATCGAATCGGCCGCCACCTTCACCGACGACCGCGTCGCTCTGGGCCTCGCCCGGCTGGAGGCGCATTATTTCGTGAACAAGGTGTTCATGCCGGAGGGCGCGCTGCTGGCCGGCGTCAACCGGATGCGCCATCTGCCCTGCGCCATCGTGCAGGGCCGCTACGACATGGTCTGCCCGCCGATGACCGCCGACAAGCTGGCCCGCGCCTGGCCGGAGGCGCGCTACGTCATGATCCCCGACGCCGGCCACTCCGCGCTGGAGCCCGGCACCCGCACCGCCCTGGTGGGCGCCTGCGAACGCTTCAAACAGGATTTCCGCGCGGCGGCTTAACCCGCTATGATCGATTCCTCTGGCATGTCCGCGTAGCTCAGCTGGATAGAGCGGCTCCGTCCTAAGGAGCGGGTCGGGAGTTCGAATCTCTCCGCGGACGCCATTCTGGCGCCATCCTTTGCGCGCAGCCGCTTCGCGTCGCCTGCGCGTCCTCCGCTTTGGGCGATGAGAACGGGTCTGAACCGCGGCGCCAGGGCTTATGCGCTTGAGTCCGCGTACGAGCGTAAGCTAGCGTAACGGCATGTCCACCGTTTCGGCGCCGCCCAGATGAGCCTCGCGCAGCGAGAGCTCGACGCATCCTTTAAGCAGGTGCTCGCAAACGGCCTTCACGGGGTCGCGTTCGAGAATCATCTGGCGCTCTGCGCCGCGCTGGGCCGACCCATAGAGGCTTACCGCACTCTGCGGCTTCGGTGCGACGCGCCTGGCGCCGATCCCGATGATTGGTTTGATTGGTTCAACGCGACGAGCGCCGCGTTCAACGCCGCTCTTGTCGACGAGGTTCTGAGTTGCGGCGCGCGGGTGGACCGCGCGATGGAGGTTCCAGCTGACATTCTCGTGGCGAACGCGGGCATGGTCGCGTTGTTCCAAAGCTTTCATGGCGCGAGCGACCAGGGGCAGCTGGAGGCGTCGCAACGTCGGTACGCCGAGCGCTTGAGGGCGCATCCCGCATTGTCCGCGGTCGAGCCGTTCCAACCGAGGCGGGCGCGATCGCCCAACGAACCAGCGCGGATCGGATATCTATGGGATTTCTTTGGCGGGGGCGTTGAGTTCTGTCTGCCGAAACATCATGACCGACGGCAGTGTCAGGTGATTGGAATCGGAACCATGATCCCGGGCGTGACGGCGGAGGAAATGGGCTTTGATCAGTTCGTCGGGCATGACGGCCGTGGTCTCGCCCAAAGCGTCGCGGCGGCGAGGGCGCTCGACCTCGATCTGCTCATCGATCTCAATGGCCGGGGCGGAAGCTGGAGGAGCGATCTTCTTGTCGAGGCGCGCGTGGCGCCGCTGCAGGCGGCCTACGGGAACTTCTTCTGCTCGACCTTCAGCCCAGCGACAGACGCTCTGATCGGCGACAAGGCGATCCTGGCTGGTCTCGTGGGTCGGACGACGGAAAGCCTCATCCCGATCGACGAGCCGATCATGGCCGTCCGCAATCGAAGCTTCGTCGCTCATTCGGAGCAGCGCGGCGCGCCGCCGCGCCCGTTTGAGCATCGAATTGGGACGACCGGGAACTTTTGGAAAATCTCGGACGATCTGATCCGACTGATCGTGCGAGTCTTGCAGGCGAAGCCGAATTGCAGCTTCTTCTATGCGTCAATCCCCAGCCGCGAACATGTCGGGCGCCTGAAGGATCGCTTCCTGGCCTTCGGCGCGAACGAGTCGCAGATAGAGTTGTTTCCCTCCTCGAAAATTGATTACGTGTCTTCGATCAACGCGATTGACGCCGCCATAGACTCGATTCCGTACAACGGCCATCTCAGCACCACAGAATTTCTCTCTATGGGCTGCCCAGTTTGGTCGCTGTCCGGCAATCGTCTAAGTCAGCGCTATGGGCGTATGATTCTCGGGCAGGCTGAGCTTCAGGAATACTTGTTCGACGACGCTGACGCCCTGATCGCCGCATTCACCCAACGCCTCACGGTGAGGACGGCCGAGAGTTCCGCCCCAATCAGCGGAAAACTGGCCGAAAGCCGACTCTGGGACCCATCCCGCGCGACGATGCTGATGGAGCGGGCGATCGCCAAGCTCCGTCTCTCCGGGTGATGACGCTCCGCCGGAAGGGGGGATCACTGCAACGCCCATCGGATCTCTAGATTAAATCGAGGCATCGTCGACGTGCGCACGTTGAAGGATCGATGAATTGTCGTGCCGAGGAAGATGACGCAATCGCCGGGGATAGCGTGCTCCACCACCTGGAGATCATTTCCATATCGGGCAAGAACTTTGCTCTCTTCAATTTCCACGAGATTATAGTCTCCAGCGGTCAACCTGGTTTGCTCCGCCGTGTCGATCCGCCTCTTTACAAGTTGGATCGTCGGAAAGGCGCCGCCGGCGGGGGTCAGGGGGATCCAGACATTCAAGATGGGCTTGACGAAAGCTGTTGAATCTTGATGGAACGGCGTCGCCGACTCTTCAGTGGCCGAGCAAACGTGCCGGAGAACGGAAGATTGATGGTCTCTATTCGCATTCCCTCCGAGTAAAGTGGAGGCGATAAAATTGATATCAAACAAGAATATCTTGCTAGTGCTATGTATCAAGAAATCATCAAACAAGATGGGGTATTCTTTATAGCGACCATCGGCGACATGATTGATTATCTCCTCGATCGAGTCTTTGTGGCATCCGCCGCGGAGGACGCAGAAGCCGCGCGCCGCGATGGCCTCGGCGATCTTTGGCGCGTCAAAGGGTTCGCCAAACTCGGTTTCCGTCGCGCCCTCGGCGCTCCCCAGGATGGGGGCGGGATATGACGAGGCGATCATGCTCATCTCGTTCCGATAGAAGGTGATCGCTTCTGGAAGGTGAGCTTCCTTTGCGATCAGGTAAATGTTCCGGCGACACTCTTCGAAAGTTGGATCATCCGAAAGCAATCTTTCGTATATCTTGAAGGCTCTTTCAATGTGTCCGGCTTGTTGTAATACGGCTGCACAATTGAATTGGGCGCTTTCAGATAATGAATCGACAAGGTCTGCCTCTTCGCAATGCTCATAAATTTTATTTACAAAAAATGAATTATTAATGCTTGAGAAAAATGATATGCTTTTCTCGTAAGGGATTATATTTTTACCATGTCGACTGCAGTACAAAATAAACAAGTTTATAATCGTATTTCTGTCAATTTTTTCATCAAGAAACTCAGTTAATAGTATTATATCGGCGCCTTGGAATGAATCGTTGCTCAAGCAAGAGAGCAAAAAATATGTCCCCAGGTCTGGTTTTTGTTGATTGCAAAATTCAGAATACACCTCGTATAAGGCAGATTCAAGAGAAATTCCGTCAATCCGAAGAACATCGGAAATCCTAGATCCTACACCGCTAATTTCATTTCGCTCGTAAAGCTCTATGATCTCTCGGATCAAGTTCGATTTTTTTGACGGAGAAAAGTTATTGTTTGGCATGAAAACTCCCAAAGTCCACTATTGGTCTTTGATCTAAAGAAAGATCGGCTTACCTTGAAGTGAACCTTGCTCACATCTTTGTGACAAACTGCGCGTTATCAGCTTTTCGCGATTCGGACTAAGTTGAAAACGCGCTAGCGGCTATGGGGTCTCACAAATCTTGTAAACCGCGTCGCTCGCTCGGAGCAACAGGCCAAATCGGTTCGACGAGTTGAGCTTGCGCTGTCGAGCGCCATCCTTGGACTGACGACTTTTCGCCGTCGGGGAGGCGACGCGTGAAGGCCCGGAAGCGATCCGGTCACGCTCATATCGGCGGGTTGTTGAGCGCGGCGCGCTCGGGGTAGGGCGAACAGCAGGACAGGTCGCGCAGCGGCGCGTGGACGGGCGGGTCCCGATCGCGCTTGGCGATTTCAGCGCGTCTTCATCTCAACCAGAATCGCGGAAAGCCGAAAACCCGCCATTTTCATCACGATATGAGCAAGGTCCGCTTCAAAGTAAGCGGATCTTGCTCTAAGGCCGGGCGGGTTCGGCGACCGGCCTTCGTCAATCTCGCGCAGATATTGCGCGGAGGAGGCGACCGCCTGCTGCTCGAAACGGACTACGCGTCGACGGCCTCGCTTTCGCGGGCGAACAGGCTCTTGTAGCCGAACAGGGCCGTCGCGCCGCCGGTGTGCAGGAACACGATGTCCTCGTCGTCGCGGAACGAGCCCTTCCGGATATGGTCGATCAGCCCGGCCATGGCCTTGCCGCTGTAGACCGGGTCTAGAAGAATGCCTTCCGTTCGGGCGACCAGCGTGACCGCCTCGATCATGCCCTCGGTCGGCAGGCCGTACCCGGGGCCGACATAGCCGTCGTCCGCGAACACCCGCTCGCGCTTCACGACGCCGCCGCGCCCCAGATGGTCGGCGGTGCGGCAGGCGAGATCGAACACCATCTCCTCTTGCTTCTTGCGCGGGTGACGGACGGACACGCCGAACACCTCGATCGGGCTCCCCAGCGCCGCGAAGCCGGCGACCAGCCCCGCTTGCGTCCCGGAACTTCCCGTCCCATGCACGACCCGCGTGAGGGACAGGCCCAACTGCTTCGCCTGATCGGCGAGTTCGATCGCGCAGGCGACATAGCCGAGCGCGCCGACGGGATTGGAGCCGCCGCCCGGGATCACATAGGGCTTGCCGCCCTTGGCCGACATCTCGGCCGCGATCGCCGCGCAGGCGGCGGCCACGTCGCCGCCGCTGGGGACATAGCTGCGCGGACATCCCAGCAGGTCGTCGAGCAGCACGTTGCCGTTTTCCTCATAATCCGAGTCGGTCGTCGCGACCCGGCGTTCGAGAACGGCGTGCGCCTTGAGCCCGTGGCGCGCGGCGGCGGCGGCGGTCATCCGGACATGGTTGGACTGAACGGCGCCGGGCGTGATCAGCGTGTCGCAGCCTTTCTCCAGCGCGTCCGCGACCAGGAACTCCAGCTTGCGGGACTTGTTTCCGCCCTGCGCCAGGCCCGTGCAGTCGTCGCGTTTGATCCATAGACGCGGGCCGCCCAGCTTCTTGCGCAACTGCTCCATCGGCTCGAGCGGCGTCGGCGCGTGGGAGAAAGTGACTCGCGGAAAGCGGCTGAGAAGCATTGTGGCCCACCCTCATCAAAAACATCAGGCGACAACGCTACCCCCTGGCGATCCCTCGATAGAAATTCTGATTGCACAAGGCCTATGCAGAATATGCATAATTCTTGGGCAATTCGTTGAGCGCGCGCCAGACATGCTCGACGATCGAGCGGTCGCGCTCCGCTCGTCTGTAGGCGCGAATGTCCACATCCAAGGCGTAGGCGGGGTCGCCGTCGCAGGCGACCAGTCGGCCCGCCCGCAGGTCCGGTTCGATCGCCAGGCGCGGAAGCCAGGCGACCCCGTGGCCGGCGAGCGACATGCCCTTGAGGGCTTCGACGAGGGCGCTTTCGTAGGAAGGGCGGGCCCGTCTGCTCAGATCCCAGGCTTCCAGCGCGGAGCCGACCAACCGGCCGAGATAGGAGCTCGCCGCATAGGCCAGCAGCGGAAACGGATCGCCGGTCGCGGAGGAGATCGCATGACGCGGCCGTTGGTTCTCATCCGGCGCGGAAACCGGAATGACGACGTCGCTTCCGATGGTGGCGGCTTCGAAGCGCGCCATGCCGAAGACGGAGGGAACCGCATTGGCGTTGTAGGCCAGGACGAGGTCGCAAGCCCCCTCCATCAACGCCTGCCCGCAATCATGCAGGTCGGCTGCGATCATCTTGACATTGACTTCGCCGACGCCGCCCTGCTGGCGCATCGTTCCCAACCATTCCGGCGCGAAGTGAATGGCGAGCGTGTGGGTGGCGCAGATCGTGATCGTATGCGCGTCGAGCTTCGCCAGCCCGCGAAATTCCGCGCGCTCCCGCTGCAGGATGCGGATCACGTCAAGCGCCGGCTGATAGAAGGCGTGTCCCGCCGGCGTCAGCGTCGTCGGGAAGCGGGAGCGGTCGATCAGATCCGCTCCCAGCCAGCGCTCAAGCGCGCGGATGCGCCGGCTGAACGCTGGCTGGCTGACGTTCCGATCCGCCGCCGAGCGCGAGAAGTTCCCCGTCGAGGCGAGGCTGACGAAATCCTCCAACCACCCAATCTCCATCCAGATCCCCTGCGAGGCGATGGTCCGCCTCGTCCTCCCCAGCCATGCATTTCATGCAGGATATGCATGACATATCCGAAATCAGCAATGGCGGCGCTGTCTCGTCTGTCGCTAGCTTCTGAGCAGACTCTATTACGGCAGCCTGGTCCGAAGCGGCGCTTTGGATCATTTGGGAGATCAGCCATGCGCCTAGTCGGACACGCTTTCACTGCGCTTCTTGCGGTTGGTTTGGGTTTGGCGGGGGCTGGCTTGACGGCCGGGCCCGCGCTCGCTCAGAAGCGCGGCGGCACGCTGGTTCAGATCACCCAGCCGGAGCCGCCGTCGCTCGGCTCCTACATCTCCACGGCCAACCCGATCGGCCAGGTCGCCTCCAAGATCTATGACGGGCTGCTCGAGTATGACTTCGACCTGAAGCCGCTGCCGGGCCTCGCGGAATCCTGGACCGTCGCCGATGACGGCAAGACGGTCACGTTCCGCCTGCGGGGCGACGTGAAGTTCCATGACGGAAGCAACTTCACCAGCGCCGACGTCCAGTTCACCTTCATGGAGGTGCTGAAGAAGGTTCACCCGCGCGGCATCAACACCTTCGCGGACGTCACCGCCGTCGAGACGCCGGATCCGCGGACCGCGGTCTTCCGGCTGAACCGGCCCGCGCCTTACATGATGTCGGCGCTCTCCGGATATGAATCGCCGATCTTGCCGAAGCATCTCTTCAGCCAGGGCGACATCCGCACCCATCAGAACGCGAACAATCCGATCGGCACCGGGCCGTTCAAGTTCGTCGAGTGGCGGCGCGGCGAGTTCGTGCGCCTGGATCGCAACCCGACCTATTGGAAGCCGGGTCTGCCCTATCTCGATCGGATCGTCGTGCGCTTCATCGGCGACACCGGCACGCGCGCCGCGGCGCTGGAGAAGGGCGAGGCGCATGTCGCCGGTTTCGGCGCCGTCCCCTACAACGACGTGAAGAAGCTTGAGAAGCTGCCGAACATCCAGATCGAGACGCGCGGCTACGAGATGCTCTCGCCCGTGGTCGAGCTGATGTTCAACACGAAGAAAGCCCCGTTCGACAATCCGAAAGTCCGGCAGGCGATTTCATACGCCATCGATCGGAAATTCGTGATCGACAATATCTGGTTCGGCTTCGGCAAGCCCACCAGCGGCCCGATCAGCTCCAACTTCGCTCCGACCGGGCTCTACAGCTCGGCCGTGACCAACTACAACACGCCGGACGGGGTCGAGCGCGCGAATAAGCTGCTCGATGAAGCCGGCTTCCCGCGCAAGGCCGACGGGATCCGCTTCGAGATCGTCCACGACATCACCCCCTATGGCGAGGAGTGGCGGCGGTTTGGCGAGTACACGCAGCAGGCCCTCGCCAAGATCGGGATCAAGGCGAGCACGCGCTACGAAGACGTGGCGACCTGGCTGAAGCGGATCTACACCGACTATGACTATGACGTGTCGTCCAACCACCTGTTCAATCTCGCCGATCCGGTGCTCGGCGTGCATCGGGGATTTCATTCGCGCTTCATCCGGCCGGGCACGGTGTTCGTCAACGGCGTGCGGTGGAGCGATCCGCGCTCCGACGAGCTGATGGACCGCGCCACCGTCGAGCCTGACGCGAAGAAGCGCGCCGAGCTTTACGCCGAAATCCAGAAGATCGTCGTCGACGCCGCGCCGCTCGCCTGGACGCACGAAATCAACTTCGCGACCGTCCTCGACAAGCGCTTTCGCGACGTCATCGTCAGCCCGCTTGGCATCTTCTCCTCCTTCGACCGCGCTTGGCGCGAGTAGCGGCGAGGGCGCATGACTCGGTCGCCGCGCGCAGTTTCGGAGGGGTGAGCCATGCGCGGCGGCCAATTGCTCCGGTACATCCTGATCCGGTTGCTGCAGGCCGTGCCGGTCGTCCTCGGCGTCGTCGTGCTCAATTTCTCGCTCCTCCAGCTGGCGCCAGGCGACGCCGCCACGGTGCTGGCGGGGGAGTCCGGAGGGGCCACGCCGGAGTATGTTCAGCAGCTGCGCGCCCGGTTCGGCCTTGATCAGCCGATCCTGGTCCAGCTGGGTTTGTATCTGAAGAACATCCTTCTGCTGGATCTGGGATTTTCCTTTCGCAACAACGAGCCGGTCCTCGGCCTGATCCTCAACCGCCTGTGGCCGACGCTGCTTCTGATGGGCGCGACCTTGGTCCTGTCGGTCGGCGGCGGCGTCGTCCTCGGGGTTCTGGCGGCGCTGTGGGTGCGGACATGGCGCGATCATCTGATCTCGGTCGTCGCGGTGGTGGCCTACGCCACGCCGCTGTTCTGGGTCGGGCTGATGCTGATCCTGGTCTTCTCGATCCGTCTCGATTGGTTTCCGACCTCCGGCATGGAGGATGTCGTCGCCTTCAACGAAGGCTTCGCGCGGGTCGTCGACATCGCCCATCACCTGGTGTTGCCGACGATCACGCTGTCGCTGTTCTATCTGGCGCTCTACACCCGCTTGATGCGGGCCACGGTGCTTGACCAGCGCGGCGCGGAATACGCCACCACCGCGCGCGCGAAAGGCCTGACCGAGCGGGCGATCACGCTGCGCCATGTCCTGCGCAACGCGCTGCTGCCGATCGTGACCATGGCCGGCGTTCAGGTTGGCGCGCTGCTGGGCGGATCGGTCGTCGTCGAAACCGTGTTCGCCTGGCCCGGCCTGGGGCAACTGGCCTTCCAGTCCCTGTTCGCGCGCGACTTCAATCTGCTGCTTGGCATCTTCTTTATGTCGGCCTGCGTCGTGGTCGTCGTGAATCTCATCGTCGACGTGCTTTACGTGCTGCTCGATCCGCGCATCCGGATCGGGGGCGGCTCGTGACGACCTCCTTCTGGATCCGCTTCCTCGCGAATCCGCGCGTGGCGGTCGGCGCGCTCTGGCTCGCGCTTGTCATCATCGCGGCGCTGGCGGCGGCGCTGATCGCCCCGTCCGATCCCTTCGCCATCGTGGGCAAGCCCTTCGCGCGGCCTCTTGGCGACTTCAGCTTGGGCACGGACTCGCTTGGGCGCAGCGTTTGGGCGGGCTTGGTTCACGGCGCGCGCACCACCTTGCTGATCGCGATCGTGGCCACGGTCGGCGCGATCCTGTTCGGGGGGCTGATCGGCGCGCTTTCCGGTTTCTACGGCGGGCGGATCGACGACGCGCTCATGCGTCTGACGGAGTTCTTCCAGACCATCCCCTCCTTCATCTTCGCGATTCTGCTCGTCGCGATCCTCTCTCCGTCGGCGACGAGCGTCGTGGTGGCGATCGCGACCGTGAGCTGGCCGCCGATCGCGCGCATCGTGCGGGGCGAGGTGATGGGCCTGCGCTCGCGCGAGTTCGTCCAGGCCGCGATCACGCTGGGGGAGAGCGATCCGGCGCTTCTGTTTCGCGAGATCCTGCCGAACGCTCTGTCGCCGCTCATCGTGACCGGTTCGCTTCTGGTCGCGACCTCGATCCTGACCGAGACGGCGCTGTCCTTCCTGGGGCTCGGCGCTCCGGACTTGATGAGCTGGGGCTTCATGGTCGGCGCCGGCCGCAGTTTC
>JBMLRS010000539.1:0-4015 GCA_049240905.1 Elsteraceae bacterium | reverse complement strand
GGTCTCGCCCCTGGCGAGGACGGCGGCCATCAGCGCGGTCTCGGTCGCGCCCACCGAGGAATGCGGGAAGATCACGCGGGCGCCGGTGAGGCCGTCAGGCGCGCTGGCCTGGACGTAACCGCCCTCGACCGAAACCGTCGCGCCCATCGCCGTCAGCGCCTTCAGATGCAGGTCCACCGGCCGGGCGCCGATCGCGCAGCCGCCGGGCAGGGAGACGCGGGCGGAACCGAAGCGGGCCAGCAGCGGGCCCAGCACCAGGAAGGTCGCGCGCATCCGGCGCACCGCCTCGTAGGGCGCGTCGCCATTGCGGATGGAGGCGGCGTCGAGCGTGACGGATCCGCCGCGCCGCTCTCCGACATCCACGCCGTAATGGGCCATCAGGGCAAGCATGGTCGCGACGTCGGCGACGTCGGGCAGGTTATGCAGCGTGAGCGGGTGGGGGCTCAGCAGGCTGGCGGCGATCTCCGGCAGAGCGGCGTTCTTCGCGCCGCCGATGCGCACGCTGCCCTCCAGCCGTCGCCCGCCCCTGACGATCAGTTTTTCCATTGCCTGCCCCTCGACGGATCAGCTTCTATGGCGAGGCCGCGCCGTTCGCGTCACCAGATATGTGTGGGAGAGATGAGACTTCACTCCATATCTCGCGAGCAGCGTATAACCAAGTTGGTCCTCCGAGGCAAACATGCGTAAAGCCCTTTTCGCCGATCGCCTTTTTGACGGCGAGGCCTTCCAGGTCGGCCGGGCGCTGTTGCTCGAAGACGGAAAGATTCTTGGCGTCGTCCCGCGCGGCGAGGTTCCCGCCGGCGTGTAGACTGAGGATTTCTGCCGGGAGAGCCTGATCGCGCCGGGCTTCATCGACGTGCAGGTGAACGGCGGCGGCGGCGTGCTGTTCAACGACGAGACGACGCCGGAGGGGCTGAAGGCGATCGCCGCCGCCCATCGCAGGTATGGGACGACCGGGATTCTGCCGACCCTGATCACGGATGACCGCAAAGTGATGGCCAAGGCGGTCGCCGCCGGCCATCAGGCGATGGGTTTCCCGGGCATTCTCGGACTGCATTTCGAGGGGCCGTTCCTGAACGAGGTGCGCAAGGGCGTGCATCGCGCCGATCTGATCGCCGAGATGGAGCCGGGCGATCTGGATCTGCTGCGCGATCTGGCGACGGTCGGCAAAAGCCTGCTCACGGTCGCGCCGGAATGCGTGCGGCCGGGCTTCATCAAGGAACTGACCCAGGCCGGCCTGCTGGTGGCGGCTGGCCATACCGACGCCTCGGTGCAGGACATGCGGCGCGCGGCGGAGGAGGGGATGACCGGCGTCACCCATTTCTCCAACGCCATGACCCCGATGGCGGGGCGCCTGCCCGGCGCGATGGGGGCAAGCCTGACCGACGATCGCCTGTTCGCCGGAATCATCTGCGACGGCTATCACGTGGACGCGGTGGTGCTGCAGATCGCCTGGCGGGCCAAGGGCCGAGACCAGCTGATGCTGGTGACCGACGCGATGCCCTCGGTCGGCGCGCCGCAGCCGGATTTCGATCTGCAGGGCCAGCGCATCTCGCTGCGCGACGGGCGCTTGGTGACGTCGGAAGGCGGGCTGGCCGGCGCCCATCTGGCGATGAGCTGGGCGGTGGCGCGCGCGGTACCGATCATGGGCGTGACCCAAGCGGACGCGCTGATCATGGCCTCGCGCACGCCCGCGCGCTTCCTGGGGCTTCAGGACGAGCTGGGACGCTTGGCTCCGGGTTATCGCGCGGACCTGGTGGCCCTGGACGCCCAGGGCGAGGTGATCGGCACCTGGATCGCAGGCGACTACGAAGCCGCCTGAGCCGACGCAATTCCCCTCTTGCGGGAGGGGCTTTTGGAACCCAAATAAGCCTTAGGCGCTGACGCTTCGTAGCGCCGTCCAGCCGCCCTCCGGGGGCAGGAAAGGAATTGTTATGGATCCAGAAAAATACACCGAACGCATGCGCGGCTTCCTGCAGTCCGCGCAGTCTCTGGCGGTTCGCTCCGGGCATCAGCGCTTCGTGCCCGATCACATCCTGAAAGTTTTGCTGGACGATGAGGAAGGCCTCGCGGCCGGGCTGATCCGTTCGGCCGGCGGCGACCCGAAATTGGCCCTGTTGGCGGTTGAGACCGAGCTGGGCAAGCTGCCGAAGGTCGAGGGCTCGGGCGCGGGCCAACTGCATCTGGCGCCGGAGACCGCGCGTCTGCTGGACAGCGCAGAGAAGCTGGCGACCAAGGCCGGCGACAGCTTTGTCACGGTCGAGCGCATGCTGACCGCCTTCTCGCTGGAGATGGGGATTCCCGCCGGCCAGGCGCTGAAGGCCGCCGGCGTCACGCCGCAGGCCCTGAACAAGGCGGTGGATGAGATGCGCAAGGGCCGCAAGGCCGACAGCGCGACCGCCGAGCAGTCCTACGACGCGCTGAAGAAATACGCCCGCGACCTCACCGCCCTGGCGCGCGAAGGCAAGCTGGATCCGGTGATCGGCCGCGACGAAGAAATCCGCCGCACGATTCAGGTGCTGTCCCGCCGCACCAAGAACAATCCGGTGCTGATCGGCGAGCCCGGCGTCGGCAAGACCGCGATCGTCGAAGGCCTCGCCCTGCGCATCATGCATGGCGACGTGCCGGAGGGGCTGAAGAAGAAGAAGCTGATGTCCCTGGACCTCGGCTCCCTGATCGCGGGGGCGAAGTTCCGCGGCGAGTTCGAAGAGCGGCTGAAGGCCGTGCTGGCCGAAATCTCGGCGGAGCAGGGCGAGATCATCCTGTTCATTGACGAACTGCACACGCTGGTGGGCGCCGGCAAGGCGGACGGGGCGATGGACGCGTCCAACCTGCTGAAGCCGGCGCTGGCCCGCGGCGAGCTGCATTGCGTGGGCGCCACCACGCTGGATGAGTATCGCAAATATATCGAGAAGGACGCGGCGCTGGCCCGTCGCTTCCAGTCCGTCTTCGTCTCGGAGCCGACGGTGGAGGACACCGTGTCGATCCTGCGCGGGCTGAAGGACAAGTACGAGATGCACCATGGCGTGCGGATCACCGACGCCGCGATCGTGGCGGCGGCGACCCTGTCCAACCGCTACATCACCGATCGCTTCCTGCCGGACAAGGCGATCGATCTGGTGGACGAAGCCTCTAGCCGTCTGCGCATGGAAGTGGACAGCAAGCCGGAGGAGCTGGACGAGGTCGACCGCAAGCTGGTGCAGCTGAAGATCGAGCGCGAAGCCCTGAAGCGCGAGACCGACGCGGCGTCGAAAGAACGGTTGGAGAAGCTGGGCGACGAGATCGCGGCGCTGGAATCCCGCGCGGCGGATCTGTCCTCCTCCTGGGCGGCGGAGAAGGACAAGCTGGGCAAGGCCTCGCGCATCAAGGAGCAGCTTGAGGCCGCGCGGCTTGAGCTGGACCACGCCCAGCGCAACGGCGACTGGACCCGCGCGGGCGAGCTGACCTATGGGGTGATCCCCGGCCTTGAGAAGCAGCTCGCCGAAGCCGAGCAGGTGACCAAGGGCCGCCTCGTGCGCGAGCAGGTGACGCCGGAGGACATCGCCGGCATCGTCTCGCGCTGGACCGGCATTCCGATCGAGAAAATGCTGGCCGGCGAGCGCGAGAAGCTGCTGGGCATGGAGAACGCGCTGCGCAAGCGGGTGGTGGGTCAGGACGAGGCGGTGATCGCCGTATCCAACGCGGTGCGGCGCGCGCGGGCGGGCTTGCAGGACGCGGGGCGGCCGATCGGCAGCTTTCTGTTCCTCGGGCCGACCGGCGTGGGCAAGACCGAGCTGTGCAAGGCGCTGGCGAGCTTCCTGTTCGACGATGACCAAGCGCTGCTGCGCATGGATATGTCCGAATATATGGAGAAGCATTCGGTCAGCCGGCTGATTGGGGCGCCTCCGGGCTATGTCGGTTATGACGAGGGCGGCGCGTTGACCGAAGCGGTGCGGCGCCGGCCCTATCAGGTGATCCTGTTCGACGAGGTCGAGAAGGCGCATCCGGACGTGTTCAACGTGCTGCTGCAGGTGCT
>JBMLRS010000538.1:0-15314 GCA_049240905.1 Elsteraceae bacterium | reverse complement strand
GCCTTGCCGTCGCGCCAGATCGGCGTGTCCGCGTCCATCAGCGTGAGCGCGACCGCCGCCATCGCCGGGCTCAGGCCGGGCGGCGGCTCCGTCACGCCGGAGAGCGTCATCACGCGGCCGGGTTCGGACAGCGCGGTCAGCAAGGTGCGGAAGCTGGTCTGCGCGCCATGCACGGGATCGGCGAAACCGGGGGTCAAAATCTCAGCCATCGCCGCGCACCATGGTGAAGAACTCCACTTTAGAGGGGGCGACCTCGGCCGCCCGGCGCGCCTGCTCCGCCCGGCGCGAGGCCTCCACCGGCAGCACGATCCGCTCGAACAGATCCTTGCGCTGGCTCTCGTCCTGCAGGAGCGCGTCGAACACCGCCGCCAACTCCGCATGGCGCAGATCGCGCCCGGCGACATAGCCGAAGCCCTGCTTGCCGTCCGGCGTCAGCACGGCGGCGCGGGCGATCGTGGTCTCGCCGAAATTGAACGGATCGCCCGACCCGCCGATCCGCCCGCGCAGCAATGCGAGGCCGATCTCCGGCCCGCGCAAGGCGCGCCAGCTGGGGGCGGGATCGAGCGCGGCCAATTGGCGCTCCAGGAAATCCGTTCCGGCGAAGGCCAAGGCCGCGATCCAGCGCGCCCGCAGCGCCTGCTCCGGGTCCGCGGATTTCGCATCCGAACGGGGTGATTGCGTGGTTGAATTGCCAGTCGACATGATCCATACGTCTAGATGAATTCAATCCGGCCGCCAAGAGAAGCTTTCATGACAGACACCACGGTGGCGAGGGGCGGCGGGGTCGCGGTCTGGCGACAGATCGCGGACGCGTTGCGCGCTGAATTGGCCTCCGGCGGCATGCGCCCGGGCGAAAAACTCCCGACCGAGCCGGAGCTGGCCGCTCGCTTCGGCGTGCATCGCCACACCCTGCGTCAGGCCGTGGCCTCCCTGGTGGAGGCGGGTCATCTGCGGGTGGAGCAGGGGCGCGGCACTTTCGTCGCCACTCCGGTGATCGATTACGCGCTTGGTTCGCGCACGCGCATGAGCGCCAATCTCGCCGCCCAAGGCTTAGGCTTGAAGCGCACTCTGCTGCGCCTCAGCCCGATCAAGGCCACGGCCGAACTGGCCGCCACTCTGAGCGTGAAGAAGGGCGCGCCCCTGCTGCACACGGAATCCACCTCGGAGGCCGACGGCGCCCCGATCACCGTGGGCGAACAATGGATCGTGATGGACCTCGCCCCCGGGATCGAGGCCGCCTATCGCGAGTTAAGCTCCCTCACCCAGGCCTTCGCCCGCTGCGGCGTGGCGGATTACACCAGAGCCTGGACCCGCGTCACCGCCCGTCCCCCCACCCGCATCGAGGCCCAACTGCTCGGCCAACCGCAAAACCGCCCCGTCCTCTGCACCGAGGGATTGGACGTGGACCCGCAGAAACGCCCCCTCGTTCTGGGGCGCACGGCGTTCTGTGCGGACCGCGTGCAGCTGGTGATCGGGGAAGGGTGAGGCGGGGGGCTGAAACTGAGTTAAGTCCTGCCGTCGACGATATCGTCCGGTGTCAACACAGCTATTTCGAACGGAAGGAAATGCCTGGCGTTGCGTGTCACGACGATCAGGCCGCGAGCTTTCGCAATGCCTGCGATGGCTGCGTCGGCCATGCCTGGATTGTGCCCGGCGTGGATCGCTTTCGCCTCCAGCTGTCCAGCCAGCGCGGCGGAGTCGGGATCGAGCGGTAGTATCTTGTCGTCAAAGCCTGCGACGAGCCCGGCCAACCAGCGTCGGAGCTCAGACGCCTTCGCCGCAGCGCCCTTGTGTTCGAGAAGGGAAACGCCCTTTTCGATTTCCAGCACGGTGACGACAGAAAGGAAGGCCCTGCCTTCGCCGTCGATGCGCTCCAGCCAATTGAGCAATCCTGCTGACGTCTCGCGTTTCGAAGGCGCAAGCGTCGAGACGATGTTTGTGTCGAGCAGGTGCCCGTTCAAAGCTCGACATCTCGGGACGGCGCCGGATTCCGCTCAAACTCTCCCCCGGGGAAGGTTCTGAGATAGGCGATGAGGCCGGGCCGCTTGCGCTCGATCTCCTTTCGCGCGATCTCGCCCGCCTCCACTGACATCAGCGCGGCGACCGGCTTGCCGTGGCGGGTGATCGTCACGAACTCGCCCTTCACCGCGGCGTCGACCAAGTTTGAGAACCCGGCCTTGGCGTCCTTGAGCGTGACCCTGCGCATTATTCTCTCGAGACGATAAAGTGGTCATATGTGACTACTATCAATGATCGGAGGCGAGAGATCAATCCATCCGGCCCAGCGCTTTCAGCGCTCCTGTCACTTCCTCATCCTCTCAATGGCCAACTAAACAGTGAAAGCGAATCTGACGCGGATTCCGTCCTCCATGACGACGGCGCGACCCGCACCGCCCTGGGCTTCCGCCCGACCCTGGGGTCCCCCAACCGCGTGCTGAAATTGGCGCTCGACGTCAGCATCCTGCGCGACTCGCTGGAGGAAATCTCACCAAAAGCGGAAGAGCATATCGGGCGGATCAACCAGCGCTGGCTCAACTGGCTGGCGAACAAGCCGAACACCGACGAGCCCGAAACCACATCCTCCCGGATTGCTTCTTTCTCTTCCCCCGCGCCTCGCCGAACTGATCGGCTTTTCTTCAGCGCCCCGCGATTTCCCCCAGAAACCGCGCCAGCGTCGGGGCCCATTTCAGGGCGTCGGAGCCTGAGGCCTGATGGCCGAAATTGCTGTCGATCTCGAAATACTCGGCCGGGACGCCGGCGGCCTTCAGATTGGCCATCACCGTTGGGGCCAGGCTGGGCGGGAACAGGGCGTCGGTGCGCGACAGCACATAAAGGACGCGCGCCTTGATCTTCGCCGTCTCGTTCGTCACGTCATAGCCTGCGGCGGCGCGGGCCAGGGCGATCATCGAATTGGCGTCAAATTCTCCGGCCCATTTGGCCGCGCGGCGCTCGACTTCGGCCTTGCGCGCGGCAGGATCGGGCATGGTTTCGGACAACTCGTCATCCGCGCCGTATTTCAGCAGGGTCTCGAAGCGCAGCGCCTTCATCGCCGGCTCGATCCCGCCCTTGGCGTAGTAATGGCCGCCGTTCCAGTTCGCTTCCGTCTGGAAGCGCTCGATCAGGGCTTTGCCGCCGTCCGGTCCGGTCGGGCTGGTCAGGCCGGAGACGGCGGGGACGATCGCGTCCATGAAATCCGGGAACGTGATCGCCCACTGAAAGGCCTGGAACCCGCCATAGGACGGCCCCACAACCGCCGTCAGTCGCTTGACGCCCAAACCGTCCAGCAGCGATTTCTGCGCGCTCACGATGTCGGTCAGGCCGAAGGCCGGGAAATCCGGGCCGTAGGGCTGCCCGGTCGCCGGATTCACGCTGCGCGGGCAGGTGGAGCCGTAGGAGGAGCCCAGCATGTTCGAGCTGACCACGAAGAAACGATCCGTGTCGATCGCCCGGCCGGGGCCGACCAGCGGCCCCCAGGAGCCTTCGCCGGTCGCGCCGTCGCCGATGAAGCGATGGCTGGAGGTGTAGCCGTGGGTCAGCAGCACCGCGTTCTTCCCGTCCGGGGCCAGTTTCCCCAGGGTCACATAGGCGATCTCGGCGTCGGGCAGGGTCGCGCCGGAGGTCAGCCGGAAATTCGGGATCTTGTGGAGGCGGTCGGGGGGAAGTTTTTCAGCCATGAAGCAAGCCTAGGCGGCCCATCCCCGCGCTGTCCATCACTCCCCCAGATGCGCCAGCAGACCGGGCGGGAACAGCGACAATTCCCCGGTCTTCAGCCGGGCGATCGACGCCCATTCCACGGCCACTTCGTCGCCCTTCAGCTCACGCACGACGAAGCGCCCCTGGATCTTGGCGACCAAGTCGGGGCTCGCGATCGGGAAGGCGAACGTGATTTCATGGCCCGGCGCGCCATTGAAGGTGAACAGGCTCTCGAAGATGGCGGGCGGCCCGATGATCTCCACGGCCACGTCGAACTCTTCGCGGAATTCGCGGCGCAGGGCTTCGTCCGCGCGCTCGCCGAACTCCACCCCGCCGCCGGGCGGGCGTAGACCCACCAGCGCGCCCGCCGCGTCCGCCACCCGCATCACCAGCAGTTGGCCCTCATGGCGCAGCAAGCCGATGGCGATCGGTCGGATCACTTGCGGCGGGGTCCAGGAGGTCGCGATCTCGCGCGCGTAGTCGCGGTTCATGCGTTGAGCCCTTGCGGTGGGGAAGACGACCCCCTTATCTCATTGGTCATGAGCAAAGCCTTCACAAAAGAGACCGACGCCGACGAGGAATTGGACCCGCCGGAGGAGGACGCCCGCGCCGGGCTGCCGCCGGGAACCAAGAACTACATGACGCCGGAGGGAGCGGAACGGCTCCGCGCCGAATGGACGCAGTTGGCGAAGGTGGAGCGGCCGAAAGTGGTGGAGGTCGTCTCCTGGGCCGCAGGCAACGGCGACCGGTCGGAGAACGGCGACTATATCTACGGCAAGCGCCGCCTGCGCGAGATCGACCGGCGCATCCGCTTCCTGTCCAAGCGGCTGGAGATCGCGGAGATCGTCGATCCCGCGCGCCAGCAGCATCTGGAGCAGGTGTTCTTCGGCGCCTCCGTGGTCTACCGCAACGGCCGAGGGGAAGAGCGCACGGTCACGCTGGTCGGGGTCGACGAGACTGACTCCACCGCCGGGCGGATCAGCTGGGTCTCGCCCTTGGCGCGCGCTCTGATCAAGGCGCGGGTCGGAGACAAGGTCGACGTGCGGGCGCCCACTGGCGTCGATAGGGTGGAAATTCTCGATTTGTGGTATGGGGCGGCCTGAAATCGCCGCATCGTCAGGAAGCCTTCGTGATCCGCATCCGTCTGCGCGCCGCTCTGCTGGGTTTGGCGCTTCTCTTCGCCGCGCCGGGCCTCGCGCTGGCGCACGCCATCGTCGTCACATCCTCGCCCGCGCTTGACTCGGAAGTGCTGGGGCCGGAGATCACGGTCACCGTTAAGTTCAACAGCCGGATCGATCATCATCGCTCCCGCCTGTCGATCATCGACGCCGGCGGCGCCGCGCAGGAGTTGAAGCTGGACGACAAGGCTCCGGTCGACGCGCTGGTCGGCAAGGCGAAGGGGCTCGCGCCCGGCAAATACAGGGTTCGCTGGCAGGTCCTGGCGGTCGACGGGCATATCACCCGCGGCGACATTCCTTTCGCCGTGAAGGCGCGCTGAGCCATGGAGCTGCTCCTCGACATTTTCGGCTTCCTCACGGTGATGCTGCGCGGGATGAGTCTGACTGCGCAAAGCCTTGCCTGCGGCGGCGCGATCTTCATCGCCTTCCTGGCCTTGCCCCTCGGACCGGGGCTGGAGGCGACCGGCCAGCGCATCCTGCGCCAATGCGGATTCCTCACCGTGATCAGCGCCTTCGCGTTGGTGGTGGTGGAGATCATAACCCTGGCGATCCAGGTCGCCATCCTGACCGGCACGTTGAGCATCACGTTGAACGACGCCGTCGGCGCCGGATTCGTGCAGTTCAACAGCCTGGTCACCCTGGCCGCCTTCGCGATCGGCGTTTTCTGCCTGAAGCCGGCCAAGCCGCAGATCTATGGGGCGCTGGCTGCGGTGTTGCTGTTGATGGCGGCCAGCGTCGGCACCAGCCACGCCGCGGCGCGCGTTGAGGACCGCGCGCTGTTGCTGGTCGCGGCGGCCTTCCACCAGCTCGGCGCGGCGGTTTGGATCGGCGGCGTTCCCTATTTCCTGATCGCCCTCGCGCGCAGCCAGGACGGCAAGGCGTGGCGGCGGATTGGCAAGCGCTTCTCGCAGATGTCGATGGTCGGCGTCGGCCTGATCGCTCTTGGCGGGATCGCCATGGCGATCCCCTATATCGGCTCGCTGGAGGCGATCTACGGCACGGCCTATGGCGTGATGGTCGGCACCAAGGTGGTGCTGTTCGCCGGCTTGCTGTTCCTGGGCGCGATGAATTTCCGCCTGGTGGAGCGGCTGCGCGCCAACCCGCTGACCCCGATCACGCGTCTGCGTCGCTTCGCCGAGGTTGAGATCGGCGTCGGGATCACCGTGCTGTTCGCCGCCGCCTCGCTCACGTCGCTGCCGCCCGCGATCGATCTGACCAATGATCGGGCGACCTGGTCGGAGATCGTCGAGCGCATGACGCCGCGCATGCCCACGCTGGACAGCCCCGACCATGACGGGCTGGCGATTCCCGCGCTGCAAGCCAAGCTGGACGCTCAGGCGGAAGCGGAGAAACGCACCGCGCCGATGGCCTTCGTGCCGGGCGCGGGCGAGTTGCCGCCGCGCAACGCGGCGGACATCGCCTGGTCAGAGTACAACCATCACTGGGCCGGCATCTTCGTTCTGGCGATCGGTCTGCTTTCCATCCTGGAGAAGACGGGTCGGGCGCCTTGGGCGAAACATTGGCCGCTGCTGTTCCTGGGGTTGGCAGGGTTCCTGTTCTTGCGCTCCGATCCGGAGGTCTGGCCGATGGGCGACATCGGCTTCTTCGTGAGCCTGCGCGATCCGGAGGTGGTGCAGCACCGGATCATGGTGGTGCTGATCGTGCTGTTCGCGATCTTCGAGTGGCGGGTGCGCGCCGGCGGCCTCAAGAATTCGCGCGCCGAGCTGGTGTTCCCGCTGATCTGCGCGATCGGCGGCGCTCTGCTGCTGACCCACAGCCACGCGGTCGCGAACATCAAGGAGCAATTGCTGATCGAGTGGAGTCATGTGCCCTTGGCGTTGGCGGGGCTCACCGCCGGCTGGTCGCGCTGGCTGGAGCTGCGCCTCGCCGCGCCTGGAAACCGCCTGCCCGGCCGCGTCTGGCCGGTGTGTTTGGTGCTGGTCGGCGTCATCCTCCTGTCCTACCGCGAGACATGAGACCGGCCCATGAAGACGCTCGATGAAATCGCCGCCGTCCTATCGGCCAAATCCGAAGCCCTGACCCGCCCCTCGCCGGAGGATCTGGAGGCGCTGATCCACCCGGATTTCCTTTATGTGAATGCGCGCGGCACCAACTTCACCAAGCAGACCTACGTCGACGCCCATTGCCGCTCCGGCAAGATCAAGTTCTCAAAGCAGCGCGTCACCGACCTTGAAACGCGCCTGCTGCGCGACACCGCCATCGCTTCCTATCTTGTGCATGAGCACTACACCGCCAACGGCATCGAGGTCGCCCAGACCTTCGTCTCCACGGCGATGTTCACCAAGGTGGATGACCGCTGGCTCTGGGCCAAGGGACAGGCGAAGGCGTAGGTTTGGGCATCTGTCAGCGCCGTAAGCTCACAGATCGGCATAAGCGCGCCGATCAGCGTCGCCTTCCGATCCCCGAAAGCTTCTAAACGGATCGTGCGCGGTTGATTTGGCCTGGGTCAGGATCACGCGTCCAGCCTCAAGCGCATAGGCGATCTCGTCACCTTGGCGCAGGCGAAGCGCCTTCCGAACCTGTATCGGAATGGTGGTTTGCCCCTTATTCGTCAGCTCGCTGGTGATCAGAGAGACATCCCCAAGCGAAACCGTCAGGTCGCCCGCGCCGCCGGCTTTCGGAGCAGGCGTTTTCCCTCCATCCATTGCCAGATCAGCAGGGCGGGGACGAACAGAATCAAATCGCGGGCGCGGCGCATCAGGGCGAGCGCCAGCGCGATCTCCGGGGTCAGTCCGACCAGGCTGCCGAACAGCAGAAATCCTCCTTCCTGCACGCCGATCGCGCCAGGGATCAGGAAGGCGGCGCTGCTCACCGCCTGAGCCAGGGCCTCGATCATCAGCGCGTCGAGGAAGGAGATCTGCACCCCGAGGAAATGCAAGGCGAGCCAGATTTCGCCGCCGCCGGCGATCCATCCGGCCAGTTGCCAGAGCGTGCAGGAGATCGCGGCGCCGCGCCGGCGGTACATGCCCGCCACTCGGCGGTCCAGGCGGCGGGCGTTGTCGATCAACATGGACCAACTGTTCCCCGCCATCTTGCGCCAGACCTTGCCCAGCAGGCCGAACAATCCCTGCCGCTGCGCCATGAACAGCGCGGCCATCATGGGCACGAACACGGCGATGGCCAGCGCCGTCTGCTGGATCAGCGCGGAGTCCGTGCTGGTGTGAATCAGCAGGGCGAGGCCGATCAGGGTGAACAGGAACTGCGAGGCGATCGACAGCGACATGTCGACCACCAGGCTTCCAACCGCGACGCTGGAGCGCACGCCGCCCCACATCATCATCCGCGCCGTCACCACTTCCCCGCCCACCCGCGCCACCGGCAGCAAACCGTTCACCGCCTCGCGCATCCAGACCAGGCCGGTGAAGGCCAGCAGCGAGGGGCGCTTGGCGCCCGGCATCACCACCTGCCAGGCGCGGGCGTTGATCACCATCGGCACGATATGGAACAGGCTCGCCCACAGGATGCCGAAGCCCGCGACGGACAACGCGTCGAAGATTCCGCCGACTCCTTCGGCGACCACCAAGCCGGTGAACAGCGCGAGCCCGGCCAAGCCCAACAGCGAGGCGAGCTTGATCACGCGAGGTCTCCGAACCGGATGCGCGGCACGCCCATCGCCGCCAGCTTATGCTTCACAGCCGGGCTCAGCAGCGCCGCCAACTCGTCCGTATGGCGATAGTCCGGCATCGGGCCGACCAGTTCGGGAGGACGCGAGGTCGCCGGATGGAAATAAAGCTCCGTCACGCCCGGCGCCAAACCGTCGAGCAGGGCCAAGGTCTGCGTCTCGGTCATCTGGCCGGTCGCGGCCAGACCCAGAAGATGGTCGTTCACGGAGAGTCCCGCGCGCCGCGCCCGCGCCCCCAGCGTCCCCGCCCACCAGCGCATCAAGCGGGCGGGAATCCCGCGCGCGGTCGGCTCCCGCGGAATCCGAAGCGCGCGCATGCCGTAGCGACGCCCGATCTGGAAGATCAAGCCGGCGGTGGTCGGGTGCATATGCAGATGCTTGTGGACGTTCACATGGTCCAAAGTCAGACCCGTCGCGGCGAACGCGGCGAACTGCGCCTCGATCTCCCGCGCGAGCTGCCGGCGGACCGACGGCCGCGCGAAAATCGCGACGGACGCCGCGAACAGGTCGTCGCGCAGCTTTCCGGAACTGTTCACGAGGTCAGGAATCTGGTCGGCAGGCAACATCGGCCGCGCGTCCGCCACCACGACATGCAGCCCGACGCCGAGACCCGGCAGGGACCGGGCGCGCTCGATTGCGTCGAGCGCCGCGCGTTCGGAGATCATCAGGCTGGCGCAGGTCAACGCGCCATTGCGCGCCGCCTGCTCCACCGCTTCGTTAACCGCGACCGACAGGCCGAAATCATCGGCCGTGACGATGATCCTGCGGCTCAGCCCGCCATCTTGCGTTGATTGAGGAATTGGAAGAACTCCACGCCCTCGCGCAGGCGACGCGCCATCATCTGCCGGCTGCGCAGCATTTCGCCCACGATGGAGGCGATCTTGTCCGCGCGGAAATAGAAGCGCTTATAGAAAGTCTCGACCGAGTCGAAGATCTCGGTGGAGGACAGGTGATCGTAGGTCAGCGGGGCCATCTGCACGCCGTTCTCGTCGACCAGCTCCGCGTGCTTGGCGTCGAGCCAGCCATTGTCCAGCGCCTGCTTGTACAGATAGGTGCCGGGATAGGGCGCCGCGATCGACACCTGAATGGTGTGCGGGTTGATCTCCTTGGCGAAGTTGATCGTCTGCTGGATCGTCTCCTTCGTCTCGCCGGGCAGGCCGAGAATGAAGGTGCCATGGATCTTGATGCCCAACTCGTGGCAGTCCTTGGTGAACTTCTTCGCCACGTCGATCAGCATGCCCTTCTTGATGTTGTGAAGGATCTGCTGGTTGCCGGACTCATAGCCGACCAGCAACAGGCGCAAGCCGTTGTCCTTCAGCACCTTCAGGGTCTCGCGCGGCACGTTCGCCTTGGCGTTGCACGACCAGGTGACGCCCATCTTGCCGAGCTCCTTCGCGATCGCCTCGGCGCGCGGCAGGTCGTCGGTGAAGGTGTCGTCGTCGAAGAAGAACTCCTGGACCTGCGGGAAATACTGGCGGGCCAGCGCGATCTCCTGCGCCACATGCTGCGGGCTGCGCGTGCGGTAGCGATGGCCGCCGACCGTCTGCGGCCAGAGGCAGAAGGTGCAGCGCGACTTGCAGCCGCGGCCCGTGTAGATCGAGATATAGGGGTGCTTCAGATAGCCGATGAAGTAGTTCTCGATCTTCAGGTCGCGCTTGTAGACCTCGGTCACGAACGGCAGCTCGTCCATGTTCTCCAGCATCGCGCGGTCGCGCGTGTGGCTGATGTCGCCGGACGGCGCGCGGTAGGTGATGCCGTCGACCTTGTCGAAGGCGCGGCCTTCCGCGATTTCCTTGATGGTGAAGTCGAACTCGTTGCGCGCCACGAAATCAATCGCGGTCGAGGCCATGATGCTGTCGGTCGGCTGCACCGCGACCTTCGCGCCGACGAAGCCGATCTTCAGCTTCGGATTCATTTCCTTCATCGCCTCGGCGACCTTCACGTCGGACGAGAAGGACGGCGTGGAGGTGTGCAGGACCAGCAGCTCATAGTCCTTGGCGTGCGGCAGCACGTCCTCGACGCTCAGGCGGTGGGCCGGGCCGTCGATCAGTTTGCTGTCGGGAATCAAGGCGGCGGGCTGCGCCAGCCAGGTCGGATACCAGAACGACTTGATTTCCCGCTTCGCCTGATAGCGTGAGCCGGCGCCGCCGTCGAACCCGTCATAGGAAGGGGCGTTCAGGAAAAGGGTCTTCATCATGTCGGTCGATCTCCATCGATCACGAGTTGGCCGTTCGCGTCGACGCGAAACCATCGATCGCGCCAAGCGACCGATCGGCCGGAATAAGCGGCGGCTAGTACCACAAAGGACAGCAGATCGCGTATCGGAATTAAGTGGGTCGGCGTTCGCGGCGTTCCAAGTGTGTGATCAAAGACACGGATGGTCATGACGCGGACGGCGAAGGTGGCGGCGCAGAGGGCGATCGCCCAAGTCTCCCCAAGGGAAGAGACCAAGGCGACCAAGGACCAAGCCAGCGGATGGGTGACTAAAGTTCCGGCGAAGTCCAGCGGCGCGATCGATCGGATCGTCCGCGCCCATCTGAGCTCGTGCAAGAACAGCGTCTTCAGGCTTGGCTCGAAGACGTGGTCGTCCACCACCATGCCCGTCAGATGCAGCTTCTTGCCGAGCGCTTGCACCTTGGCCCCGAGGAAATAGTCGTCGGCGAGCAGGTCCTTGAGAGCGGCGAGGCCGCCGATCGCCTCCAGATCCGTCCGGCGCAGCGCCATCGTCGCCCCGAAGCAGCCCGCCCGGCCGTTCACCAACCGCCCCACCAGAACCGAGGGGAAGAAGCCGTGGCTGATATGCGCCGCGCCTAGCCGGGACCAGATTCCTTCGAGCGGACGACCGGCGTACAGGCAGGTGACCAGACCGATCTCCGGCCTTTTCAACGCCGTCGCCAGGATCTTGAGGTAGTCAGGCGCCACGGCCATGTCGGAATCCGCGATCGCCAGAATCTCATGCTTGGCGGCCCCCAGCATGTTCATCAGATTGCTGATCTTGTAGTTCGTCCCATGCACGGCGGGATCGACCACCAGGGTCAGGTCGAGGTCCGGGAAGTCGGCCTGGATCTGGCGCACGATCTCGATCGCCGGGTCATCGCTGAGCCGGACGCCGAAGACGATCTGGAAAGTCGGGTGGGTCTGGCGGCAGAAGCTCGCGAGATTTTCATAAAGCCTTGGCTCGGCCCCGTGCAGCGGCTTCAGCACGGTGACCGGGGGAAGCGCCTCGTCAATCGGATCCGACAGCAGAATGAAGCGCCGCAGGCCCGCCAGGGACGCCACCAGATAGCCGATCCCGCACAGGGTCAGCAGCGCCGCCGTGATCGCGATGATCTGAAGGAGAAGGTCCAAGAGGGCCGCCTGCGCTGGAGAATCTCAGCGCCTTCTGCCCGAAATCGACGCGAAGGGCTATTTCCAAAAGCCCTTTGCGACAATCCATTCCTGGCCATTCCTGGATCAGATCGGCGACCTCCAGATTGTTCTTGTCCATCATCATGTCGCCGTTGCCGCGCACCCCACGCTCCGGAAGCGTCATCACCTCCACCGCGCCGCCGGGCGCGCTCCCGGTCGCACTCCCGGTCGCGATCAATCGCTTTGGTCACGGTCGTCCGATCGGCGCTGTCCAGCGACCTGAGTCAACGGAATAACGATGAAGTTTTGTAAAAAAAATTGTTTACTGTACCGTCTGGACGGTTTAGTAGGCGCGCCTATGTTGTAACCGACGAAATCACACGACGTGCTGACCCGAATTCTCGACGCCGCGGAGGCGCTGGTCCGAGAAAAGGGCGTGGCTGGGCTGACCATCGAGGCGGCGGCGCAAGGCGCCGGCGTCTCCAAGGGCGGGCTGCTCTACCATTTCGGCACCAAGGAGGCCTTGTTGATCGCAATGCTTGAGCGATTGGGACGAATCATGGCGGCGGACATCGAGATGATGGTCGCGCAGCAACAGCCGGGGCCGGGGCAGGTGACGCGCGCGGTGCTGCAGTGGGCCTTCGGCGACATGGCCGATGAGATCAACGAGCGATGCGACCGCATCGCCGCCGTGTTTCTGGCCGCCTTTCATCATGATCCGGCCTTGCTGAACCCGGCGCGCGCGATCATCGCCGAGCTGCGCAGGCTGCTCGCCGCCGACGGACTGCCTTATGGGCATGGCATGGCGATCATGGCGGCCGGAGACGGGCTGTTGATGGCGCGGATCTTCGGCCTTTACAGCGTGTCGGACGAGCACCGCCGCGCCATGCGCCAGGCGCTTGCGCCGTTGGCGGGGATCGCGCCATGAAGGCTTCGCTGAAGACCGGCTTGGTTGTCGGCGGCTTGTGTCTTGCCGGCGTCGCCGGTTGGGCTGCGTTCAACGACGGGAAAAGTCAGAGTCCGCCGAGCGCGGCTAAGCCCGCCGCGCCCGCTGGCGTCGGCGCCCTGGGCCGGATCGAGCCCGCCTCGCGCGTGCGCAAGCTTACTCATCCCGGCGGCATGGCGACGACCCGGGTCGATCAGCTCTTGGTCAAGGAAGGCGATCAGGTCGCCGCCGGCCAGCTGCTCGCGGTGTTCGCGGACGCCGACCAGAAGCAGGCCGCCGTCGCCCAGGCCGAGGCCTCGCTGGCTGAGGCGCAGGCGACCTTGGCGAAGGTTCGCGCTGCGGGGCGGCCCTCGGAGATCGCGGCGCAGCGTGCGCGCATCTCCGCGCTCAGCTATCAGGAAGAGATCAACCGACGCGACGCCAGCCGCTCCGATCGGTTGGTGGTGAGCGGCGCAGGCCCTGAGGCGACGGCGGAGCGCAACCGCTTCGCGGCGCAGCGCAGCGCGGCCGAGCGGGCGGAGGCGCAGGCGCAACTCGAGACCTTGTCCAGGCCGCGCCCGGAGGATGTCAACCTCTATGAGGCCCAGGTCCGCCGCGCCGAAGCCGAGGTGATCAAGGCCAAGGCCGACGCCGCCTTGAGCCGGCTCTACGCGCCAATCGACGGCACGGTCATGAAGATCTACGCGCGTCCCGGCGATCAGGTGGGGAGCGACGGCTTGATGGATCTGGCGGACCTCACCCGCCTGGACGTGGTCGCCGACGTGTATGAGACGGACCTGCCGCGGCTGCGGATCGGCGCGGAGGCCAGCGTCTTGGCGCCCGGCGATTCCCGCCGTTACGCGGCGACCCTGCGCGAAGTGGGTTGGCAGGTGCGACGCACCACCCAGGCCTCGAACGATCCGATCCCGGCGGTGGACGCCCGCACGATCGAAGTGCGCCTGACGCTGTCTGAAGAGGCGACGAAGCTGTTGGAGCGCCGCACCAACATGCAGGTGCAGGTGTCGATACAGCCATGAAGGGATGGGGTCTCGCCTTCCGCCTGGCCTGGCGCCAACTGAAGTCGGAGCGCGCGCGCCTGTTCTCCGCGATCGCGGGGGTGATGTTCGCCTGCGTTCTGGTGTTCATGCAGCTGGGCTTCCGCAGCGCTTTGTTCGACAGCGCGACCGCCTTGCCGCAGGCGATGCGGGGCGAGCTTTTCCTGCTGCATCCCCTCACTCAGGCGCTTTTCCGGCCGGAACCCTTCCCGCGTAGCCGGGCCTATCAGACGCTCGCCGTGGCGGAGGTGGAGAGCGCGGTGCCGATCTATCTGGCGCAGTCCACTTGGCGCAATCCCGAGAACGGAACCCGGCGCGCGATCCAGCTGGTCGGATTCGACGTGACCGCCGGGGCGATCGATTTTCCTGGTCTTGCGCCAATCGCGCATGAACTGACCCGTCCCGAGACGATCGCTTTCGACACCCGCTCTCGACCGGAGTTCGGCGACGTCGCCTCGATCCTCGCCCGGGAAGGGACGTTCCGCGGCCAGATCGGCAATCGCGAGGTCGAGGTCGTCGGCGCGGTCCAGCTTGGGGCCAGCTTCGGCGCGGACGGCAACGCCGTGTTGAGCGAGATCAATTTCCGCCGGCTGGTGAAGGAACGTCAGCCGAGCAACATCGATCTCGTGGCGCTGCGCCTGAAGCCCGGAGCGGACGTCCAGGACGTTCAAGCGCGCTTGACGGCGATCATGCCGCCGGACGTCGTGGTGCTGACCCAGGCCCAGCTTGTCGGATGGGAGCGCGCCTACTGGGAGAACGCCACGCCGATCGGCTTCATCTTCGCCTTTGGCAGCCTGATGGGTCTGATCGTCGGGATGGTGATCGTCTATCAGATCCTGTTCTCGGACATCGCCAGCCACCTGAAGGAGTACGCCACCCTGAAGGCGATCGGCTACGCCAACGGCCAGCTTCGGCGCGTGATCATCTCAGCGGCGTTCATCCTGGCGGTCCTCGGCTTCATTCCAGGCGCCCTGTCCTGCGTCGGCCTTTATGACGTGGTGGCGAAGGCCACCTTCCTGCCGATCTTCATGGAGACGGAGCGCGCCCTGCTGGTGTTCGCCTTGATCCTGTCGATGTGCGGCGCGGCTGGGCTGCTGGCGATGCGCAAACTGTCCGACGCCAACCCGGCGGACATGTTCTGATGAGCGCGCCGATCATCCTGGCCGGCGTGTCCTTTTCGTACGAGAAGGGGGAGCTGTCGAAGCCAGTGCTGAGGGATGTGGACCTGTCGGTTGACCCGGGCGAGATCGTCCTGCTCACCGGCCCGTCCGGCAGCGGCAAGACGACGCTGCTGACTTTGATCGGCGCCTTGCGCGGCATGCAGACCGGCTCCTGTCAGGTGCTCGGGCAGGAGCTGATGGGAGCGAAGGAGCGGGAGATGGTCGCCTTGCGCCGTCGCATCGGCTTCATCTTCCAAAGCCACAATCTCCTGGGCTTCCTGACGGCGCGCCAGAACGTGGCGATGTCGTTGG
>JBMLRS010000537.1:4203-19831 GCA_049240905.1 Elsteraceae bacterium | reverse complement strand
CAGCGAGCCCAGCAGCACATAGGACATGCCGGCCTTCACATGACCCAGCAGCGAGGCCAGAAAATCCACGATCGCCTTGCCCATGCCGGTGGCGTCAAGAATGCAGCCCAGAAGCACGAAGATCGGCACTGACAGCAGAATCAGGCCTGACATGCCCTCGTCCATCCGGCCGACGATCACGAAGACCGGGGTGGTCGTGGCGAAACCCAGATAGGTCAGGGTGCCCACCCCGAAACAGAAGGCGATCGGCACGCCCGCCGCCAGACAGACGCCCACGAACAGGATCAGAAAGATCGCCAGCTTGCCCACGCCCATCTTCATCAGCGTCGGCGACGCCAACCACAGCGCGACCAGGATCGCCGCGATGCCCAGGCCGGCGATCACCAGGTCGCGCAGCTTATGGGTTCGCAGCGCGTAGTTCAGGGTCAGCATCACCATCAGCGTGAAACCGAACGGGATCGCCGCCACGCGATAGGCGTTGGGCACGTCCAGCGCGGGCTTCATGATGAAGCGCTCTTCCCAGGCGTATTCAAAGGCGGTGGGCAGCAGCCCGATCAGCAAGGCGACGACGACCAGCGTGCCGAACGCTTCCGTCAGATCGCGCAGGCGCGGCGGCATCAGATTGACGAACAAGGTCAGCCGCAGATGCTCGTTGCGGTCCAACGCCAGGGCGGAGCCCAGCATCGCGAGCCACAGGAAACACATCGAGGCGACCTCGTCGATCCAGATCACCGGGAACGAGAAGACATAGCGCGACAGCACCCCCGCCAGCAGCAGGCCCACGATCGCGACCAGCAGCATCGCGGAAAGCACCTCGATCGGCCGCATGAGCGGCGATCCCGGTCGAGCGGCGGGATTCTCCAACGTGAAGGTCGGCGGCGCGGCTGTCGTCAAAGGAAGCAACCTTAAGAATCAAAGCATTGCACGAACCCTGTGCGTGGCTCTTGCGCCGGTCAAGCGCTAACGCGATCACCCCGCCCGGATCTATTCATAGCGGAAGAAACCGGCCTCAAGGTCGATCGCCGGGAGCACGTCCTTGTCCATCCAGTAGTCGTGCGAGTGGCGCCACTCCGGCTTCGCGCCCGCCTTTGGCAGCAGATGGCCGCCGCGCGCGATGTAGCCAGGGTTGAAGTTATCCTCCGTCACCCAGGGTTCGATCGGCATCCCCTCGTCTTCGGGCCGCAGTCGTACGTTCACCTGGCGCTTCTGACGCTCCGTCATGTGGTTCAACAGGCGGCAGACGAAGTCCGCGACCAGATCCACGCGCAGCGTCCAACCCGCGCGGAAATAGCCGAAGATCCAGGCCAGATTGGGCAGGTCCGTGAACATCACGCCATGCAGCGTGATCGTGTCGCCCAGCCGCACGGGCGCGCCGTCCACCATCATCTTCACCTTGCCGAAGGCGTCCAGATTGAAGCCGGTCGCGGTCACAACCACATCCGCGTCGAGCCTCTCGCCGGATTTCAGTTGGACGCCGGCGGCGTCGAAGCGCTCGATCTCATCCGTCGCCACCGAGGCGTCGCCTTTGCGGATGCTCTCGAACAGATCGGCGTCGGGGATGAAGGCCAAGCGCTGGCGCCAGGGCCGATAGCGCGGCGTGAAATGCTTCTCCACGTCATAGTCCGGACCCAGGCGACGGCGCACTTCGGCCAGCAGCTCTTGCGTCACGACCTCCGGCTCCTCGAAGGTGCGGCGCGTGAACTTGGCTGATTCCGCGAGGATCTTCCGTCGGACGATCTCATGGATCCAGCTCTCGTCGATCTTCAGAGCGCGCAGCTCGTCGGCGATCGGGATGGCGTTCCGGCCAGTGCGGAAATAGGTCGGCGAGCGCTGCAGCATCGTCACATGCGCGCATTTTCCTGCGATCGCGGGGACCAGCGTGGCGGCGGTCGCGCCGGAGCCGATCACGACGACCCGCTTGCCCGTGAGGTCCAGATCGTCCGGCCAGGTCTGCGGATGCACGAACTGGCCCTGGAAGTCCGCCATGCCCGGCCATTCCGGCGTGTAGCCCTTGGCGTGGTCGTAATAGCCCTGGCACATCCAAAGGAACCCGGCCTCGTAACGCTCGGCGCCGTCTGGGCCGTTCGCCTCCACGGTCCAGGTCTTGGAAGCGCTCGACCATTCGGCGCTGGCGACGCGCCGCCGATAGCGGATGCGCGGGGCAAGCCCGTTCTCATCGATCACTTCGCCGAGATAGCGGATAATCTCCTCGGCCGTCGCGATCGGCGGGCCGACCCACGGCTTGAAGCGATAGCCGAAAGTGTAAAGGTCGGTGTCGGATCGAATGCCGGGATAGCGATGGGTCAGCCAGGTGCCGCCGAAAGAGTCCTGCGCCTCCAGGATCCGGAAACGGAGATGCGGGCATTGCTGGCTCAGATGGTAGGCGGCGCCTATTCCCGAAATGCCGGCCCCGATGATCAGAACGTCGATGGCCTCATGCGTCGATTGGCTCAAGTGCGTTTCCCCGGTCGATGCGCGTGATCACAAGCTGACGGCATCTTGCATTCGGTTTTTGTGATCCGACAGGGATTTCGGCGGCGGCGCTTGGGTTCTTTCGCCCTGCGGGCTCCATAATTCTTGACCCGCGCGCCGAAGCGCGTATGTCCTCTTGCGCCAGCATTACTGATTGAAAGCATCGCTCCCATGTACCAGGAAGACGCCTCCAAGGTCGGCGGATCGGCCGCGGCCCCGTCCGTCGCGCGCCCCGCCCCGCTCGCCCGTGGGCGCGAATTCCTGTCCATTCCTGGGCCGACCAACGTGCCTGAGGTCGTGCTGCAGGCGATGCATCGGCCCGCCGTGGACATCTACGCCGAGGATCTGCTGGAGACGACCGGCCAGTGCCTCGCCGACATGAAGGCCGTGTTCCGCACGGAAGGCGACAGCTACATCTACATCTCCAACGGCCATGGCGCCTGGGAGGCGGCGATCACCAACACCCTGTCGCGCGGCGACCGCATCCTGGTGCTGGAGAGCGGCCGCTTCGCCAAGGGCTGGGGCGAGCAGGGCGACTTCCTGGGGCTGCAGGTCGAGATTCTGCCCGGCGATTGGCGCCGCGCGGTGGATCCGGCCGCGCTGGAGGCGCGTCTGAAGGCCGATGCGACGCATGAGATCAAGGCGATCCTGGTCGTCCAGATCGACACCGCCTCGGGCGTGGTCAACGACATTCCGGCGATCCGCGCGGCGATCGACGCCGCCAAGCATCCGGCGCTGTTCATGGTCGACGGCATCGCCTCGATCGGCTGCATGCAGTACGAGATGGACGCCTGGAACATCGACGTGTCCGTCACCTGCTCGCAGAAGGGCCTGATGATGACGCCGGGCCTGTCCTTCGTGGCGGCCTCGCCCAAGGCGAAGGCGGCGCATCTGAAGGCGAATTTGCGCACCTCCTATTGGGATTGGACCACGCGCGACTATCCCGAGAATTACCGCAAGTTCTGCGGCACCGCCCCGGGGCATATGCTGTTCGGTCTACGCGCGGCGCTCGGCCTGCTGTTCGAAGAAGGGCTGGAGGCCGCTTGGGCGCGCCATCAAGGCCTGGCGGCGGCGGCGCAGGCGGCGGTCGACGTCTGGTCGAAGGGCGGGGCGCTGGAGTTCAACATCCTGAACCCGGCCGAACGGTCGCCCTCGGTCACCACGGTCCTGACCCCCAGCTTCGATCCGCAGAAGCTGCGCGATTTCGCCCGGCTGAACTGCGGCGTGATCATCGGCTCCGGCATCGGCGAGCTGAGCGGCAAGGCCTTCCGCATCGCGCATATGGGCTACGCCAACGCGCCGATGCTGCTGGGCACGCTGGGGGCGACGGAGGTCGCGCTGAAGGCGCTGGGTCTGCCGCATGGCGAAGGCGGGGTTCAGGCCGCGGTCGCCGCGCTCAACCGTCATTTCGGCGCGGTCAGCTAACCTTCGCTCACTTTGAAGCGGCGCGGTCCCACGCCGTGAAAGACTGATTGATGACCATCGCCCGTCCCTCGCCGACGATCGAAGTGCCGCCGCGCGATCTTTCCGCCTGGGAGCAAGGGAACTGCGGCGTTCCCTTCGTCCACCGCTTCGACAGCGGCTTGCCGGGCCCGACCGTGATGGTTGTCGGCCTCACCCATGGCAATGAGTTCTGCGGCGCGGAGACCCTTCATTGGGCCTTGTCGCAGGGCCTGCGCCCGCAGCGCGGCGTGCTTGTCCTCGCCTTCTCCAATGTCGCCGCATATCGCAGCTTCACCATCGAGAAGCCCTACGAGAGCCGCTTTCTTGATCGAGACATGAATCGGGTCTGGCGCGACGACTGGTTATCGTCCGAACAGACGCGGGAGGCCGCCCGCGCCCGCGAACTGCTGCCCTTCGTGCGGCAGGCGGACTACCTGCTCGACATCCACTCCACGACCTTCGCGATCCGGCCGTTCTTTGTCTGCGCCAATGTCGATCGGTCGCGCGATTTCGCCCTCGGCGTCGGCTTCCCGCGCACCGTGCTGCTGGAGGGCGGCATGCCCGAGGATAAGGTGATGGTGGAGTACGGCGGCTTCGCCGACCCGAAGAGCCACAAGATCGCGGTCCTGGTGGAATGCGGCGGGCATTTCCTGCAATCGACCACGGTCGCCGCCAAAGCCGCCTTCCTGGATTTCCTCGTCGCGAGCGGGGCGCTGGCCGCCGACGTCGCGGCCCAGCATCGCCCGACCGTGCCGGAGCCGCCGGCCGGCCTTTACGACATCACCTACGTCCACACCGCGAAGACCGATCAACTCAGCTACGCCCAGCCCTTCGTGGGGTTCGAAGAAGTGGCCGAAGGCGAACTGATCGCGCGCGACGGCGAATTGGAGCTGCGCGCGCCCTATCCCCGCTGCACGATCCTGTTTCCCAAGGCCACTCCGGCGAAGGGTCGCGAGTTCGTCTCTCTGGCGCGCCGCCTCGACTGAGGGCCAGGATCAGGGCCTCACGCCATCGCGACCAGGATCCGTCGCGCCCCGGCGAAGGGCCGGCGGCCGTGGGCGGTGATAAGATTATCCAGCATCAAGAGGTCGCCGCGCCGCCAATCGAACGCGCGCTCCGCCTGTTTTGAGACCGCCAGGATGGTCTCCAGATCCTCGCGCCCGATCGGCTCCCCGTCGCCGAAGGTGCAATGCGCGGGCAGGCGATCCTCATCCGCAGCCGCGGCGCCGGCGTCCCAGAAGCGCACGCCCTTCACGGCCGCGTGCCAATGTTCGGCTTGGTTGAACCAGGCCTTCTCCCCGGTCGCGGGATGGGTGATCACCGCCTGGCGAAGGATGCTGGTGCGCAGGCCATAATCGGTCCAGCGATAGTCCATGCCATGCTTCTCGCAATAGGCCTCGACCACGGCCGGATCGTCGGTCTCGAACGTGTCCTGCCAGGACTTTTGAGGGCCCACGCCCTTGTGCATGTTCTGGATATAGCGCACGCCCTTGGTCTCGAAGCGCTGGCGCAGGTCGGCGGGCAGGGCTTTGTAGATCGCGCGGCTGTCGCCGATCGGCGTCTGTCCCCCGTTTTCCGGTTCTATGTCGCAATAGAAGAAGATCCGCGACGGCCACCAACCGGCGTAGGACAGCTCGTTGTGCAACTCGATCGGCAGATGCGCCGGAAATTCCGTGGAGTTGTAGATCTTGTCCGCCGCCTGGGCGCGCGGGGAATCCCCGCCCACATAGTTCTGCAAAGCGCCGCCCAGCGCGGTCGCTGCTTGCGCCAAGCCCGCCGGCCCTTCGATGTCGAAGTCGCGAAACAGGATCGCGCCTGCGCGGTGCAAGGTATCGGTGAGCAGCGCGGTCTCCGAGCGCGTCCATTCCAGCAGCGCGGCGATCGGCCTATGCGCGGGAGAACCCGGTTCGAAAACGACCGGCGCCGCGTCCAGCCCAGGCAAGCTGCTCATCTTCATCGGCGTCTCCCTCACCATCAGTCTCGCGGACGATGGCGCGCCTTGAACCCGGTCAGGAAGCCGTCCAGCGATCCGGCGAGGTGATCCAGATTATAGCCGCCCTCCTGCGCCAGCACGGTTGGCAGGTTCAATCCCGCAAGGGCCGCGCCAATCCTCTCAAAGCCGGCGTAGGTCAGCGACAAGCCCTGGCTTGGATCGTCCTTATGGCCATCCAGCCCCAGAGAGACGACCAACGCCTCCGGCGAGAACAGCTGGATCCGTTTGATCGCCGCGTCGAGCGCCGCCAGATAGGCGTCGTCGTCGGCGCCGGCCGGCAGCGGCAGATTCAGCGTGTAACCGAGCCCGGCCCCTTCGCCCCGTTCGCACGCATGGCCGAAGAAATAGGGGTGGTAGTCGATCGGATCACGGTGCAGGGAGATGAACAGCACGTCATCCCGGTGATAGAAAATCTCCTGAGTGCCATTGCCGTGATGCACGTCTACGTCGATCAGCGCGACCCGCGCGTAACGGCTGCGCAGCACCTGCGCGGCGATGGCGGCGTTGTTCAGGTAAGTGGCGCCGCCGCCCATGTCGCGGCTGGCGTGGTGCCCGGAGGGACGGCACAGCGCATAGACGACCGGATCTCCATTGAGGACGTGATGCGCGGCGTCCGCAGCCAGATTGGCCGACGCCTTCACGGCCCGCCAGGTGCCGGGGCCGATCGGGGCCAATTGATCGTGCATGTGATAACCCGCACGACCGATGATCGAGGTTGGATAGCCGGCGTTCTTTGACCGAACCGGAAACACATGGCCGAACAGCTTCTCCCCGCGCGGCTTCAGCTTGGTCCACTCGTCAAAGGCGACGGTGAGAAAATCGAGATACTCCGGGCTGTGTACGGCGGCGAGCGGCGCCGATCCGTGGTCTTTCGACGGGCCGCGAACCTCGCCATGCCTTTGCGCCGCCTTTAGCAGGAGATCGACCCGCTCCGGCGCGTCCCGGCTCTCCCGGACGCCGCCCATGTCGAACACTTGACCGACGATGTGCGCGCGATGCGCGTCGCTATGCAGAATCTTCATGTTCTCCGTCGGATCGATGGTTTCATTCCCGTGAGCAAGCTTACTCCCCTTTCAGCTTCTCGCCAGATAGAGTGAACGGCTGGTCTTCAGCAGAGCGTCGACGTCATGCGCCCCCGGCGCGCCGCGATCGATCCTTGGCGGCTGAGAGCTTCCGCTATCGGATTTCAGGCCTTCTGGTTCGCGGCCGCGCATGAAACAGTCCATTCGTTTCTTGAAGGAGTGATTCATGACTATAGAGAAAGTAGCGATCATCACCGCCGGCGGAAGCGGCATGGGGGCGGCGGCGGCCAGGCGGTTGGCGCAGGATGGCTTCAAGGTCGCCATCCTGTCTTCTTCCGGCAAGGGCCAGAAGCTCGCCGAGGAGCTGGGCGGCGTCGGCGTCACCGGCTCCAACCAATCGAACGAAGACATTCAGAAGCTGGTCGATCTCGCGGTCGCGCGTTGGGGGCATGTCGACGCGCTGGTCAACAGCGGCGGCCACGGTCCACGCGCGCCGATCCTTGAGATCACGGACGAGCAATGGCACACGGGCATGGACGTTTATCTGATGAACGTCATCCGCCCCACCCGCATCGTCGCCCCACTGATGATCGCGCGGAAGAAGGGTGCGATCGTCAACATCTCCACCGCCTGGACCTTCGAGCCAAGCCCGATGTTCCCGACCTCAGCCGTGTTCCGCGCCGGCCTCGCCTCCTATGCGAAGATCTTCGCGGATCAATACGCCGCGTCGAACGTGCGGATGAACAATGTTCTGCCCGGATGGATCGACAGTCTGCCGCCGACCGAGGAGCGCCGCCAGAGCGTGCCGATGCAGCGCTATGGGACGAGCGAGGAAGTGGCCGCGACGATCGCCTTCCTGGCGTCGGACGGCGCCGGCTACATCACGGGTCAGAACATCCGGGTCGACGGCGGAGTGAGCCGCTCCGTTTAGGCTGGCTCTGCGAGGGGCAGGGTGATCACGAACTCCGCCCCCGCGCCCGGCGCGCTGACGCAGCAGATTTCTCCGCCAAGGTACTGGGTGACCAGCGTGTAGACGATGCTCAACCCCAGCCCGGTCCCGCCATTGCCGCGTTTGGTGGTGAAGAAGGGCTCGAAGATCTGGCTGCGCACCGTCTCGTCCATGCCGTCGCCGTCGTCCCGCAACCGGATGGTCGCGGTCGCCTCGGTCGCTTCGAGCGAAAGCCTGATGCGGCCGCTGCGGCCCGGCCCGAAGGCGTGGTTAAGGGCGTTCATGACGAGCGCGCTGACGATCTGCCAGAGGGCGTCCGCCCGCAACTTGGCGGCGACCGGCGCGTCGAGCGCGAGGACCAGCTCATGGCCATGCCTCCGGATCTCGGGCGTCAGGCTGTTTATGATATCCTTCAGATAGACCCCCAGGTCGATCCGTCGAGGATCGTCGACATGCTGGTTCGCCGCGACCTGTTTGAAGGAGCGGATCAGCCCCGCCGCGCGCGTCAGATTGATCTCGACAATTTCCGCTCCCTCCTCCGCCGACGCGACGAACGACATCAGGTCCGACTTGCGCAGCCCGCCCGCCTCGACCTGTCGCTTGAAGGTCCGCGCCTGATCGGCGAGGGCGCTCGAGCAGGTGATCGCGACGCCAAGCGGCGTGTTCACCTCATGCGCCACGCCCGCGACGACCCGGCCCAGCGACGCCATCTTCTCCTGCTCTGCGATCGAGACGCCGGCTTTCGACAAGCGGTCGAGCGACAAGAGCAGATCCTGGCGGCCAGCTTCGATCTCCTGCGTGAGCTTCAGATTCTCCCGAGCCTTCAGGCGCAGGCTCTCCAGCGCCGCCATCATCTCGCCGAACTCGTCGGGGCGCCGCCAGGGCGTTATCGGCGTTGAGAAATCGCCGCCGTTCAGACGCTCGATAGACGCGGTCGTCATCTCCAGGGGCGTCTTGAATCGCCTTTGGATCAGGATCACGCCGATCGTCGCGCAGAGCAGGGCGCCTCCCGCGAGGCCGGCGTTGACCGTGATCCGCCAGGCCGCCTCCTGCGCGTTCGCGGTCGAACGCTCCAGCGAGTGATCCAGCGCGGCGATGCTGACCGCCGTCAGCGCGGCGTAGGGAGCCCCGCAGGCCGCGGTCCACTCTGCGGCCGGGGCGGCGGAGGAAGGATCGCCGTTCAATCTCTCGATGACCTGATCGGCGGCGGCATGCCCGATCCGCACTTGGTCGCGCGCGACGCCCACGGCGCTGATCAGCGCCGGGCTGGTTCCTGGGCGATTCATGAGGTCCTGCAACGCCGCGAAGCCGTCGCGCACCACGCCGCGCAGTTCGCCCAACCGGACCGCTTGCTGGTAGGTCATCATCGCGCCGGAGGTGACGGTGGGGCGCAGATGAATGCATTCGATCCCATAGGCGGATCGAACCGCCCACCCCGTCTTCCTGATTTGAGTCAGCTCCGCGAAATAGCCGTCGGTCATCCGCACGGCCATCGACAACGCGCTGAGCGCGGCTTCGATCGACGCGACGACGTCGTCCAATGCGTCGCTCCAGGGAGTCAGCGGCGTCAGACGGCGTTGATCGCGAGGCTTCTCCGCCTCAAGCCGGAACAGGTCGTAAAGCTGCCCAAGCCTGCTCAACTCCCGGTCCATGCGGCCCGCCAACTCGCTGTGATCCTCCACCTGGACCCTTGCGAAGGCCGCGAGCCCGACCGCCGTCTTCGCCTCCGCGTTGGCGCGGATGTCCTGCAGCGTCGCCTGCGGCGCGTCGGACACCTGAATCAGCGTTTGCATCGCGCTTCGTTGCGCGCGCAGCACGCTGAGCGCGACGAAAAGATCCTTCTCGGCCCGCGTCAGCTTCTCTGTGATCTGGCTCTCCCGATACCGCTCGTAGGAGCGAGCGACCTCGAGCCCGGTCAGGCCCGCCAAGGCCGCGCCGGCGGCGATCATGATCGCCGAAATCAGGCGCGCCGTTGAGCGGGCGAACATGGGGTCGCGCCGGGCCGCTAATCGGCGTCGGGGTAGAGGGTGCGGATCGCCGCCAGATCCTCCAGCCGCTCCAGCATCAGGGCGACGATGTCGGGATCGAACTGCTTGCCGCTCTCCTGCCTGAACAGCGCGACGATCCGCTCCAGCGCCCAAGCCTCCTTGTAGCAGCGTCGACTGCCGAGCGCGTCGAACACGTCGACGGCGGCGACGATGCGGCCGTGCAGCCCGATGCCGCGACCCGCCTTGCGGTGAGGATAGCCTTCGCCGTCCCAGCGCTCATGATGCTCCAGCGCGATCATGCCGCCGATCTGCAAGATCTCCTGGTCGGAGCCGCTCAGCAGATCATGGCCGATCAAGGCGTGCGACTTCATGATCTCGCGCTCTTCCGGAGTATGCGCGCCCGGCTTGTTCAGGATGTGGTCGGGAATCCCGATCTTCCCGACGTCATGCAGCGGCGCGGCGTGCTTGAGCAACTCAGCGTCCCGGTCCGACATGCCATAGGCGCGGCCGATCAGCGCGGACATCTGCGCCACGCGGCGAATATGATTGGCGGTTTCCTTCGAGCGGGATTCCACTGCGCCGCCCAGGCGATAGGCGATCTCGCGCTGCGTCTCCTCGATGGATTCCTTCAGGCGCAGATTCTCAAAGCCGAGGCTGACGTTGCGCGAGAAGATGTCCAGCAGCTTTCGGTCCATCGCGTCATGGCCCTGGCAGCCGTCCACGAACAGGACTCTTGAGGCGCCGACGCCCCGATAGACGCCGACATAGCGGCCATCCTCATGCCCCCCGGCGCCATCCGCCAATTTGGCGCGCACAAGCGCCATGGCTTCGATCGGCAGCACGTCGGACAGTTTCCGGCCGACGGCGTCGCCAAACCCTCCTGAGGCGGCGATCACTGAAAGCTCGTCATCGCTCGCCCCGGCCGCCGCCAACCCGCTGCCAGGTTCGGCGGCGTAGAGCGTCCCATCCTGGACGTTCAAGAGCGCGGAAAGCTGTTCGAGCACGCCCTCGGCGAATTTATCGGCGGATTGCAGCCGAAAGATCGTGGCCGAGGCGTCGATGATCTTCTCCAGTCCGCGCTTGCTGGCCTCGATGGTCGCGATGTCCCGGTAGGCGCGCAGGCATGAATGCATCACGGTCGTCAACCGCAGCCCGGTCATCTCCGTCTTCTCGCGGTAGTCGTTGATGTCGTAACGCGCGATGACGTCGGCCTCCGGCGCCTTGCCCGGCTGTCCCGTTCGCAGAACGATGCGGACGCTGCGGTTGCCCAGTTCCTCGCGGATGCGCTCGACGATCTCAAGACCGGCGTGCTCGGACTCCATCACCACGTCCAACAGCAAGACCGCGACGTCCGGATGGTCGGCGACGGCCTTGAGCGCCTCCGCCGCGGAGAACGCGCTGATGAAGCGCAAACCCGCGCCGTCGAATTTGAAGCTGTTCAGCGCGAACTTGGTGACGCGATGCACTTCGGGTTCGTCATCGGCGACGATGATCTTCCAGGGCTGCTTTCCCAGGGAGCGCCCTTTCTCTGTTTCCGTCGCCTCATCTTGAAAAACGAACTGATCCATGGCCGTCGCTCCCTCGGTCGCCGCCCAAGGGGAGGTGCAATCAAGGAGCCAGGGGTTTTTCCGTGAATCTGCTCGAAAACCAGCTGTTTCGCGCGATTTGGCGTCGCAATTTGCAACGCCGCGACGGGGCGGCGTTCGCAATCGGCGAATCTGAGGCGGTGGCGGCCGAGCCATGTCTGGGACGCCAGGCGGCGTGGCGAACCCCTGCACCACCTGGAACGCCTGAACAAGATCGGCATGCCTGGAAGTCGATCTCGTTCAGGCCTTTCGCGATTGGGGTGAAATCGATGGCGCGCTAAGGGCTGAGAGGCGCGCGCGCCCATACGGTCGTCAAGCCCTCTTCGGCCATGCGGTCGCGCAAGCGCAGCAGAAGATTTGGCGTCACTATCGTGCCGGCGCCGATCAGCCGCACTCCCGACCGGCCCAGCAGATCGTCGGTGATCTGCCACCCCACCCGCACATCCTCCACCGCGCGCTGCATCCGGGGGCCGAAGCGTCGCGCCTCCGGGGTCGCCGGGGCGCGGGAGCCGGAGGCGGCGGGCGCGGCGGGGCCGCGTCGCAGGGGCGGCAGAACGGTTTTCGGCGGCTCCCGGCCCTGCGCCTGCAGAGACTGGATCTGGCGCGGGCTGAGCGGCGGCTGGATCGCCTCATAATCCGCTTCGGGCTTCAGTGTGATCTTCTGGGCAAGCATTCGACCAGTGCGCTGCGAGATCATCTTTTGCGAGACCGGCGCGGCCATCAGCGTGTTCAGATCCAACCCCACCGCGGCCGCGATCATCACCTGGTCGGGCTCGCCCGCGAACATGCCCACGGAGAGGTCTCGCTTGGCGCCGCTGCGGCCGCATCGAACCACCTTCAAGAACTCCAACCCGTTCATCTCCGGCATGTCGTAATCGATCAGCGCGGCTCGATGCGCGTCGTCGCTCAAGGCGAACAGCGCGGCCGGTCCATTCGAGACGAAGTCCAGACGGTAGCCGTCAGTTCGGGATAAAGTTTCAGTACAAATGGAGCGCGTGAATTTATCCGCGGAAATGATTAGGATGGCTTCAGTCATCACGCCTCGCTCAAAGTAATCCACGAAAAATTACTGGCGTTCGGCCATAAAGCTGAACAATTCAATTTACGATGATTGGAGGGCGCCGAATACCTGGAATATAGCGTAGATCATAAATCAATCACGCTCAGAGCGCGCTTGAGAACTCGTTTCCGCCGTGACGATCGACGCCGCGCATCAGATGGAGAGGGCGTCGCGAGTGATCATAGGTTCCCATCCGCTCGGTCTGTTCTCGCGCCACCGCGCGGTCGAAGAGCGATGTTGTCGGCATGAACCTCATGGTCATCCCGCGCCGGGAGCGCGGCGAGCGGTTCGCTTCCGAGCCATGCAGCAGGAAGACGTCATGGAGCGAGAACTGCCCGGGCTTCAGCACGATGTCGTCGATCGTCGCGCCCTCGAGTTCCACCGGGTCAAGTTCCTGGTTCAAGGTGTAGTCGGGATTGTCGTTGCGCTGATGCCGGCGCAGCCTGCGATCGACGTGGGAGCCGCGGATCACCCGCAGGCAGCCGTTCTCGGGCGTCGCGTCGTCCAGCGCCAACCAGACCGTGCAGGTCGCGAGCGGTCGGATCGGCCAGTATTCCCCGTCCTGATGCCAGGGCGTGGCTTTGCCGTCATGCGCAGGTTTGGCGAAGAAACTCGTGTTCCAGAGCGCGAAGTCCGGCCCCAGAACCTGTCCGACCATGTCGAGGATGGTCGGCTCGCGACAGTATTCGAGGAAGCCTGGGTCGTAATCCAGAAGGGCGGGACAATAGTCCCGGAAGCGGGGATGGATCTCCACCAGCTTGGCGTGGCGCGCGCGGATCTCCTCCACCATCGCCGCCGGCACGAGATGGGAGGGCGTCACATATCCGTTGGCCTCGTAAGCGGTCAGCTCCGTCTTCGACAGCATCGTCTTTTCCTCCTCATGTCGTCGCGGCGATTGTTCGATCGCCTTTGGGCGCGCAAGTTCTTTCGCTCCGCGTCATGGCGCCAAGCCTCACGCGGTCGTCTCCACCTGCTTTAGCAGCGTTCGGCTCCGCGCCATAACCATCGCGATGGCCTCCGGCGCGGCGTCTAGCAAGCGCGAGGCGAGGTCGGCGCGATCCAAGGGCCGCGCGCGCTCGACATCGGCGGCCAGCGCCGCCGCGTCCGAGGCGCCGAACTGTCCGAACACCCCCTTCAAGCGATGAGCCGCCTGCTTCACGCCGGGATCATCTTTCGAGGCGAGCAGCGAGGCCAGACGCGTCACCACCGCGTCGGCGTCCCGCTCGAACGTCGAAACGGCTTCCGCGAATTCGCTCGGACCCACGACCTCCAGAAACTCTTCCAGCAAGCCGCCGTCGACCGCCGCGACGCCGCTCTCGGCGGAAGGCTCGACTGGCGTCTGCGGCCCGAAGGCCAGCCGTTCCATCAGGGCGCCAAGATCGCTGGCGCGGATCGGCTTGGGAAGGTAGTCGTCCATGCCTGCGTCAAGCGCGGCTTTCCGATCAGCGGTCTGCGCGAAAGCGCTGAGCCCGACGAGCCGGCTGGGCGGGTCGGCAGGCCTCGCTTTTCTGCCGTCGGCGATCGCCGCGCGGATCAGGCGCGCGGCTTCATAACCGTTCATCACCGGCATCTGAACGTCCAGAAAGACCAGGTCGAAGCGTTCTTCTCGAAAGGCTTGAACGGCTTGCGCGCCATCGCTGACCAGCCGGACGTCATGCCCCAGGTTTTCCAGCATCAACCGGATCACCATCTGGCTGGCCGGCGTGTCCTCCGCGACCAGCACCCGCAGCCGATCTCCGGCGATCCGAGCCGCCTGCTTGACGGTGGCGACCGGCTCCTCCACCGGCTCGCCCGGCTTCAGCGGCAGTCGGCTGATGAAGGCTGACCCGACCCCTTCCTCGCTCTCCAACGTCAGCTTCCCGCCCATCGACGCCGAGATCCGGCCGCAGATCGCAAGGCCAAGTCCCGTTCCATGGTGCGGGGAGAGCCGTCCGTTCGACGCCTGCTCGAACGGTTCGAAGATCTTGTCTTGCAGAGCGGCCGGCACGCCGCTGCCGCTGTCGCGCACGGCGAAGCTGATCCAGGGATCGCCGGACGGCTGCGGATCGAGCCTGACGATCAGGCGCACCGACCCCTCCGCCGTGAACTTCACGGCGTTATGCAGGAGGTTGAGCAGCATTCTCGACAAGGCGCCGCGGTCGCCGATCAGGAACGGCGGAACGTCCGTGGCCACCTCGCCGATTAGGGTCAGTTTGGCCGCGCCGGGATAGGCGCGAGCGACCGAGATCGCGCTTTCGACCAAACTTGCGACCGAGAAGCTCTCCATCGCCATGGTCTGCTTGCCGGAATCCAGACGCGAGAAGTCCAGCACGTCGTTCACGACGTTCAACAACCCATCGGCTGAGTCGGAGACGACGCGAAGCAGCCGCTTCTGCTCCGGATCCAGCTTGGTTCGCCACATCAGGCTGATCAAGCCCACGACCGCGTTCATCGGCGTGCGGATCTCATGGCTCATCGTCGCCAGGAAGTCGGTCTTGGCGCGCGTCGCCACGTCGCTCTGGGCGCGCGCCGTCTCGAGGTCGGCGATCACTTGGGCGTTGCGGCGGAGCAGTCGCAACACAGCGATCGTCATCAATCCGGTGACGATGGTCAGCCCGAAAGCGAGCGTCAGCGTGGAGAAGACCGACCGCCGCCAGGACGCTAGAACCATCGACCCGGAAACCCGAACCGAGACGACCACCGGGTAGTTCTTGACCGCAGTCGGCGCGACGATGCGCATCTCGCTCGACGTCCCCGTCGCCACGCCCTGTTCGCCAGGTTGCAGCGTCGCGGAGCGCGCGCCCTCGCGCACCAACCTGAAGATCGCGGAGGAGGCGAAGTTGCCGCCGACCACGCCGTCGGCCGCGGGCCAGCGCGCCAGGTTTGCGCCGTTCGTGTGGAACATGGAGTAGGCTTTGCCCGGCGTCGCCAGCTCCTTGTAGAAATCTTGGAAATAGGCGCTCTCCAGCCCGGCCAGCACGACGCCCAGCATGGCGCCGTCCGGGGCGCGCAGCTTGCGCGCGAGGTAGAAGGTCCACGTGCCATTGCCCTTGTTCTCCACCGGCTTGGAGAGGAAGACCTCGAGCTGCGGATCATTCAGATGGGCCTGGAAATAATCCCGCTCCGTCAGATTGAT
>JBMLRS010000537.1:0-4193 GCA_049240905.1 Elsteraceae bacterium | reverse complement strand
AATTGACCATGTCGCCGTTGACGTCGACGATCGAGGCGACGCTGACTTGCGGAACGCCGCTCTGCCGCGCGCGCAGCATCGTGTGCACTTCCTGGCTTCCCAGGGCCTCGCGCATCTGCTCGACCGTCGTGACTTGGGTGTCCGCGGATCGTTCGATGATGGAGCGCAGCACCAGATCGGCGGCGGTCAGGGTCTGAAGCGCGTGCGCCGCAAGGGCGCTTGATTCGGCTTCCGCTGATTCTCGCCATAATTGAAGATTGCGTTCGCGCTCGCTGTAGGCCTGAAACCCGGCGAAGCACATCGTCAAAAGGCTGACCAGCACGCCCAAAAGGATGACCAACCGGCTCTGCGTGAGCCAGAGCGATGGCGCTCCCCTTGGATCGCCTATTTCGACCTGCGGCCTCGCCGTCGATCCGCCATCCGTCATGCCAGCGTCTTTCTAAGCGGGCGCGCGCCGCCGCTTGTTCCGATCCAGTCATAGGCGCAGGCGCGCGGCGACGCTACGACGCAAGTGGTCTAGGCGGGATGGGGGCTTCTTCAATTCGCCACACAGGGCTGATAGAACAATGACGTAGCGTCGCCTGCTCGGCGGTCGATACTACCCAGCTACAACAAATGATCGATGATGTCAGACCTCAAACCCACCGACTATCAGACGGCCATTGAGCAGATCCTCGGCGATCCGAAGTTCCGCGCGGCGCTCGTCAAGCGCGTCGGCTCGAACCAGGAGATGAAGCCCAGGGAGCTGCTGCCTTACATCCGGGAGGCGGTGACGCTTTGGGTGGAGGCGATCGAGACGTCGGCGATCGGGCGCGTGGTTGGCTCGGCGGCGGACAAGGCGGGAGCGGACTTCAAGCCGAACGTCCACCATTCCCTGCCCGCGACGCGCCAGAACGCGGGTTTCAAGTAAGCGTCACGTCGACGGGCGCGCCCTTGCGCGCGCTGAGCGCGATCGCCTCCAGCGTCGCCATGTTCTCGATGCTCGCGACCGCGTGACGCTCCATCGCCGCGGCGTCTTTGGTCGCCACCATCCGCGCGAAGCGCTCGGCGGCGAAGCGGAACCCGCTGCCCGTTTCGGTTTTCACCTGCTCATAGGGCGTGTTGAAGGCGTTGCTTCGCCGCACGCGCAGTTGGCTGGGCAGGAAGCCCAGCGGATGGGTCCCGTTCTCATCGCTGGTGTGATTCAGATATTCCGTCTCGATCGCGCCGCTTGATCCGACGATCAGGGCGCGTCGATGATAGCCGCCGTCCATCGCGCAAGCCAATTGCGCGCGCCGCCCATCCGCGTAGCGCAGGGTCGCCATCATGCTGATGTCGACGCCCGTGTCCGCCCAGCTTGCGTCCGCGCGAACGCTGACCGGGGCCGCCCCCATCGCCAATCGGATCACGCTGAGGGCGTAGCTTCCCGCGTCCAGCAAGGCGCCGCCGCCTAACTCCGGCTTCATGCGGATGTTGGTTTCAGGCGTTGGCACGGTGAAGCCGAAGCTCGCCTGCGCGAAGCGGACAGTCCCGATCGCCCCGTCGGCGAGCAGGCGCAGCATCGCCGTGGTCTGCGGCTGGAACTCATAGGGATAGGCCTCCAGCAGCGTCACCCCGTTGCGTCGTGCGGCGTCGACCATCGCCTCCGCCTCCGCGCGGCCGACCGACAACGGCTTCTCGCATAGAATATGTTTTCCGGCTTCGGCGGCCTTGATCGTCCATTCCGCGTGCAGACTGTTCGGTAACGGATTGTAGATCGCGTCGATCTCCGGGTCGGCCAGCATCGCCTCGTAGCCCGCGATCGCGCGCGGCACGCCATGGGCGGCGGCGAAGGCCTCGGCGGTTTCGCGCGCGCGGCTCGCCACCGCGACGACCTCGATCTCCGGGCAGGACGCGACGTCCCGAATGAAAGGCTTGGCGATGTTGGCGCAGCCGAGCACGCCGAGGCGCAGGGGGGTGGTCATGATCGATCCAATTCCGAATTAGTGCGGGGCGGACGCCGCCCGGTCTTGGGCCGGCGGCGCCCCATCCTAGCGCGCTTCCGCGCGCGATGAGGCGCCGATCCTGCGTGACAGGCGCGATCTCTCCAAGGCATGCTGAATTTGTCCGGTCAGGGTGGAAAACTATGGCGCGTGACGTGGTTTGGAGGAATTTTTCCTCCGAAACCGGCTTGTCAGGCTGGTTTTCGTCCATCATGAACGAAGGGGCGCGCAAAGCGCTTTCAGGAGCTTCCCCATGTTTGATTTCGATCGCGTCATTGAGCGGCGCGGCACTCACTCCACTAAATGGGACATGATCGCCAAGCTTTCCGGCATCACGGCGCCGGACGCGATCCCGATGTGGGTCGCGGATATGGATTTCGCGGCGCCTCCCGGGGTGGCGGCCGCTCTGCGGGAGGAGATCGATCGCGGGACCCACGGCTATTACGCCGACACGGGCAGCTGGGCGGCGGCGCTGGCCGATTGGATGGGCAAGCGGCATGGCTTCAAGATCGATCCGGCCTGGGTCAGCCAGACCCCCGGCCTGGTTTCCGCGATGGGCCTGATCCTGCAGGCGACGACCGAACCCGGCGACGAGGTGGTGGTCTTCACCCCTGGCTATCACGCCTTCCGCAAGATCATCCTGGCGAACGACCGCAAGATCGTGGACTCCCAGATGATTGAGCGGAACGGGCGCTATGTCATGGATCTGGCCGGCCTGAAAAAGCTGCTGACCCCGCGCACGAAGACCGTGTTCTTCTGCAGCCCGCATAATCCGGGCGGCACAGTCTGGTCGCCCGAGGAAATACGCGCCCTGGCGGATTTCTGTCTGGCCGAGAAGCTGTTGCTGGTCTCCGACGAGATTCATTGCGATCTGCTGCTGAACGGCGCCAAGCACACCCCGACCTTGGTCGCAGCGCCGCAGGTTTCGGATCATCTGGTCACTGCGGTGGCGGGTTCGAAGACGTTTAATCTGGCCGGCGGCCATGTCGGCGCTTGCGTGACCGCGAACGCCGCCCTGAAAGCGAAGCTGGACGCGCGGATCAACGCCTCTGGCCTCTCGTCCTACAACAGCTTCGGCATGATCGCCGCCGAGGCTGCGTGGCGGACCGGCGAGGCGTGGTTGGATGCGCTGCTGCCGTATCTGGCGGAGAACAGCGCGGTCTTCGATCGTCGCATCGAGTCGGCCGTCCCCGGCGCGCGCTCGATGCGCCTGGAGGCGACCTATCTAGCCTGGGTCGACTTCTCAGCGGTCAACTTGCCCGCCGGCGAAGCTGCCGCGCGCATCAAGGATCGCGCTCGCATCTTCGCCAGCCCGGGCGAACAGTTCGGCCCCGGCGGCGCGACTTGGATGCGCTTCAATCTGGGAACGCCGCGCGCGATCCTGAACGAGGCGCTGGACCGAATTGAAGTCGCGTTCGCAGACTTGAGATAGTCAAGATCAACGTCTTTCGACGCAATACCTTGTCATTGCGTCGAAGGAGCGTCGTTCTTTTAGGCGCGTAACTTGCACGACCTGCGGAGATCGAGGAATTAACCTTGAAAACGTAGGTTGGATAAATGATTACTTGGACAATCGGACGTCGCATCGGCGCCGCCGCATCGGTTCTGTCGATCATTATTGTAATTCTGGTCGCGTCGGCGGCGACCACGCAGAGCCGCGGCCGGCAAGCGGTGATCGACGCGCTGGCCGGCGTGGCCTCGGGCCAGAAGATTGACGTCGTGCGCGACCGACTGGTCGACGTCATGACGGACGTCAATGGCTCCCTGCATCGGGGAACGCCGGAGGCGTTGGGCGCGATCCGCAGGAATCTGGGTGAGATCGAGCAGCTTTTGTCGGATCTGCCCAAAGAGGTCGCAGACCGAGCCGCCGTTTACCGCAAGTCCATCGAAGCAAGCCTGGAGCGGAGCGCGAAGATCGTCGCGCTGGAGGCCGATTGGGAGCCGCTGACCGAAACTTTGTCGCCCCCGTTGGACCGGTTGCTCAAGTCGCGGGCGGAGTCCGCGGACGCGGACGGGGCGATCGAGGTCGCCCAGACCTTGTCGCTGGTTGGCGAGGGGCGCCGGTTGGCGGCGATCTATCTGCGCGACGCCAACATGGCTGGGGACGACGGCCTTCCTGCCCTGGCCGCCCAGAGCGAAGCGTTGATCAAGAAATGGGCTGAGGTCGCCGCCAAGGTGACGCGCCTGCAACGAAACTACGGCAGCGGGACCGGCGCGGCCGCGATGAAGGAG
>JBMLRS010000536.1:0-2662 GCA_049240905.1 Elsteraceae bacterium | reverse complement strand
TATCGGCACCGCCAACTACACCATGATGCTGGAGGAGGATTACCTCGAGCTGCTGGGCGTGGTGACGCCGACCGATCAGAATTTGCGCACCCGCCAATTTCTGGAGAGCGGCGAAGGGATCGAACGCACCGCCTTCACCGCGCTGGACGCCGTCGCCGGCGCCGCCGATGTCGCGGCCGAGGGCATGGTCCCGATGGGCCCCGTGGATTTCAGCCGCCCGGTGCCGCTGTCCGACGGCTCGACCGGCGAGGCGCGCTTCACGGTCTTTCGCTGGCCGGTCGATCAGAACCCCGGCGGCATGCGCATCTTCGCCTGCCAGCACCACACCCGCGAGACCGTCTGGCTGCCGGAGCTGACGCGCCACGCCAATGGCGCGCGCAAGATCAAGCTGATCGAGATCGCATCATCCAATCCACAGGAAGCAGCCGCGCATATGAGCCGCTTGATCAAGCAAGCGGCGATCCCCGAAGGCGACGCGATCCGCGTTCCTTCCGGCCAGGGCCGCGCGGATTTCCTGTTCTCCACGCGCGACGCCTTCGCCGCCAGGCATCCCGGCGCGCCGATCGACCAGTTGCCCGCTCAGGGCGCGATTGGCCTGGTTCTTGAAACCAAACTGGCCGCCGCGCCGAAACCCATCGCCGTCACCGGCGTCCTGCTTTCCTTCACGACCGCTTAAGCTCAAGAGGATACGACATCATGGACATCACCAGACGCGCCGCCCTCGCGACCTCCACGGCGATCGCCGCCAGCGTTTTAGCCCCCGGCCGGCTGTTCGCCCAGGAAACCCCGCGCAAAGGCGGCGTCTTCACGGTCCATTTCGCGACCGAACAGCGCATCCTCAATCCCAGCCTGCAGGCGTCAACCGGGGTTTACATCGTCGGCGGCAAGATCCAGGAGGCGCTGGTCGATCTGGACGCCAACGGCCAGCCCGCCCCCTGCCTCGCGGAGAGCTGGGAAGCCTCGCCCGACAACAAGACCATCACGTTCAAGCTGCGCCGCGGCGTCACCTGGCACGACGGCAAGCCCTTCACCTCCGCCGACGTGCAGTTCACGGCGATGGAGATGTGGAAGAAGATCCTGAATTACGGCACCGCGCTGCAGCTGTTCCTGACCGCGGTGGAGACGCCTGACGCGCACACCGCCGTCTTCAAATATGAGCGGCCGATGCCGCTGAACCTGCTGCTGCGCGCCCTGCCCGACCTTGGCTACATCTCGCCCAAGCATGTCTACGAGACCGGCGACATCCGCCAGAACCCCACCAACACCGCGCCGATCGGCACCGGCCCGTTCAAGTTCGTGCAGTATGAGCGCGGTCAATTCATCATCGCCGAGCGCAACCCGAATTACTGGCGCGACAACCAGCCCTATCTTGACCGAATCATCTGGCGCGTGATCGGCGACCGCGCCGCCGCTGCGGCCCGCATGGAGGCCGGCGAGCTGTTGTTCAGCCCTTTCTCCTCGCTCTCGATCGCCGATTTGGCGCGGCTGGGCAAGGATCCGCGCTTCGAGTCGACGACGCGCGGCAATGAAGGCAACGCCCGCACCAACACGCTGGAGTTCAACTTCCGCCGGCCGGAGCTGGCGGACATCCGGGTGCGCCGCGCGATCGCCCACGCGTTGAACATCCCTTTCTTCATCGAGAATTTCCTGGGGGCCTTCGCCAAGCTCGGCCAGGGCCCGATTCCCTCCGTGTCGACCGACTTCTTCCCCACGGGCATGCCGCAATACGGCTATGACAAGGCGCTGGCGGAGAAGCTGCTGGACGAAGCGGGCTTCAAGAAGACCGCCGGAACCCGCTTCAGCCTGCGCCTGCTGCCCGCCCCTTGGGGCGAGGACATCGCGCTGTTCGCCACTTTCATCCAGCAATCGCTGTCGGAAGTGGGGATCAAGGTGGAGATCGTGCGCAACGACGCCGCCGGCTTCCTGCGCAACGTCTACAACGAGCATCAGTTCGATCTGGCGAGCGGCTGGCACCAGTATCGGAGCGACCCCGCCGTCTCCACCACCGTCTGGTATCGCTCCGGCAGCCCGAAGGGCGCGCCCTGGACCAACCAGTGGGGCTGGACCGACCCGGCGATGGACAAGATCATCGACGACGCGGCGACGGAGATCGATCCGGCCAAGCGCAAGGCGCTCTACGCGGACTTCGTGCGCAAGGCCAACACCGAATTGCCGGTCTGGATGCCGATCGAGCAGATCTTCGTCTCCGTGATCAACAGGAGGATGCGCAACCACTCGAACACGCCGCGCTGGGCCTCCTCCTCCTGGCACGATCTCTGGATGGCGTCGTAAGGGGCGGCTATTGCGCATCTTGAGCCTGGCGGGGCGGCGGCTGCTCGCCGCCCTGCCGACCCTGCTGCTGATCTTGATCGGCGTGTTCCTGCTGCTGCAGCTGGCGCCGGGCGACACGGTCGATGCGCTGATGGCGCAGATGGGCGGCGGCGACGCCAAGCTGGCGGAGGATCTGCGCCGGTTCTACGGCCTCGATCTCTCGGTCGCGGCCCGGCTGGGCGATTATCTCTGGCGGCTCGCGCGCTTCGATCTGGGCTTCTCCGCGATCTACGGCAAGCCGGTCGTCACCGTGATCGTGGAGCGGCTGCCGGCGACGCTGCTCCTGATGGCCTCCTCGCTCTCCTTCGCCTTCGCCGCCGGCATGGCCTTG
>JBMLRS010000535.1:0-1023 GCA_049240905.1 Elsteraceae bacterium | reverse complement strand
CGGACTGCACGGCTTTGGTCATGCCGCCCATCGCCTCGACCTCGTCGATCAGCGCCCGGGCGTGGCTGACCATCGCGGCGGTCAGGCTTTCGACGTAGTAGCTGCCGCCCAGCGGGTCGACGACATGGGTGACGCCGGTCTCCTCCGCCAGGATCAGCTGGGTGTTGCGCGCGATCCGGCTGGAGAAGGCGGTGGGCAGGCCGAGGGCTTCGTCGAACGAATTCGTGTGCAGGGATTGGGTGCCGCCCAACACCGCCGCCATCGCCTCGAACGCCGTGCGCACGACGTTGTTGTAGGGGTCCTGCTCGGTCAGGCTGACGCCGGAGGTCTGGCAATGGGTGCGCAGCTGCAGGCTCTCGGCCTTCTTCGGCCCGAATTTCTCCGCCATCAGCGTGGACCAGAGCACGCGGGCGGCGCGCAGCTTGGCGATCTCCATGAAGAAATTCATGCCGATGCAGAAGAAGAAAGACAGGCGCGGCGCGAAAGCGTCCACGTCCAGACCCTTCGACAGCGCGGCGCGCACGTAATCCAACCCGTCGGCGATGGTGAAGGCCAGCTCCTGCACGCAGGTCGCGCCGGCTTCCTGCATGTGATAGCCGGAGATGGAGATGGAGTTGAACTTCGGCATCTCCTTCGCCGTGTATTCTATGATGTCGGCGACGATCCGCATGCTGGGATCGGGCGGGTAGATGTAGGTGTTGCGGACCATGAACTCCTTCAGAATGTCGTTCTGAATGGTCCCGGAGAGCTTGGCGATCGGCACGCCCTGCTCCTCGCCCGCCACGATGAAGCCCGCCAGCACGGGCAGCACCGCGCCGTTCATGGTCATGGAGACGCTGATCCGATCCAGCGGGATGCCGTCGAACAGCAGCTTCATGTCCTCGACCGTGTCGATCGCGACGCCGGCCTTGCCCACGTCGCCGGTCACGCGCGGATGGTCGCTGTCATAGCCGCGATGGGTGGCGAGATCGAAGGCGACGGACAGGCCGGTCTGCCCGGCCTCCAGCGCCTTGCGATAGAAGG
>JBMLRS010000534.1:0-5309 GCA_049240905.1 Elsteraceae bacterium | reverse complement strand
CGAAGGGCCGCAGCGCGGCGTCGGCGCGGCCGAGCCGATGCTGGTTCCGGCCGATCGCGCGCTGAAGCTGCTGGCGCTCGCGGCCTTCGCCGCGATGGCGGCCGCGCCCCTGCTGGTCGGCGATTTCGCGCTGGTCGTGCTGACCGAGACGCTGATCTTCGTGCTGTTCGCCTGCAGCCTGCATTTCCTGATGGGGCCGGGCGGCATGACCTCCTTCGGCCACGCCGCCTATTTCGGCCTCGGGGCCTACGGGGCCGCGCTCCTGGTGAAGTATCTGGGCATGAGCATGAGTCCGGCGCTGGCTCTGGCGCCGGTCATCGCCGGGGTCGGCGCGCTGCTGTTCGGCTGGTTCTGCGTGCGTCTGTCCGGCGTCTATCTCGCGATGCTGACTCTGGCCTTCGCCCAGATCGTCTGGTCCGTCGCCTTCCAATGGTACGACGTGACCGGCGGCGACAACGGCCTCTTGGGCCTGCGGGTCGAGGGCTGGGCGCAGCCGCGCTGGGTGTTCTACTACCTGACCCTGCTGCTGTGCGGCGGTGGGGCGCTGCTGCTGCGTCGGATCATTTTCGCGCCCTTCGGCTACGCGCTCCGCGCCGGGCGGGATTCGCCCTTGCGGTCGGACGCGATCGGGATCGACGTGAAGCGCTTCCAATGGATGGGCTTCGTGATCGCCGGCGTTTTCGCGGGCCTGGCCGGAGCGCTGCATGGCTTCGCCAAGGGCAGCGTGTTCCCGCAGAGCGCCTCCATCCCGATCTCGGTCGACGGCCTGGTGATGGTGCTGCTGGGCGGCTTGCAGACCCTGGCCGGGCCGATCGTCGGCGCCGCCTTGTTCCATAGCCTGCAGACCGAGATCGTGCGCTACACCGATCTCTGGCGACTGATCCTCGGTTCGGTGCTGATCCTCCTGGTGGTGGCTTTCCCGCAAGGGGTGGCCGGCTGGGTCAAGGCCAGATGGGACGCCCGCGGGGATGCGAGGGCCGCGCCATGACCCTGCTTGCGGTGCGTGGCCTGTCCAAGGCTTTCGGCGGCGTGCGCGCGGTCGAGGATGTCAGCTTCGAGGTCAATCCCGGCGAATTGCTGGCGCTGATCGGCCCCAACGGCGCGGGCAAATCGACCTGCTTCAACATGCTGAACGGCCAGATCAGCGCCGATCGCGGCGAGGTGATGCTGGACGGCGTGAACATCGTGGGTTGGACGCCGCGCCGCATCTGGCGCGCCGGCGTCGGCCGCACCTTCCAGATCACCGCCACCTTCGGCTCGATGAGCGTGGCGGAGAACGTGCAGATGGTGCTGATCTCCGCCAAGGGTCAGCTCGGCCGCCTTTGGGGCCGCGCGCGCGACCGCCACCGCGACGAGGCGATGGCCTTGCTGGCGCGGGTTGGCATGGCCGCGCAGGCGGACCGGCCCTGCGGCGTGCTGGCCTACGGCGATCTCAAGCGGGTCGAACTGGCGGTGGCGCTGGCTCATCGCCCGCGCCTGCTGCTGATGGACGAGCCGACCGCCGGCATGGCCCCGGCCGAGCGGCTGGATCTGATGGAGCTGACCGCCGGGCTGGTGCGCGCCGACGGCGTCGGCGTGCTGTTCACCGAGCACGACATGGACGTGGTGTTCGGCCACGCCACCCGCGTTCTGGTGCTGAACCGGGGCCAGTTGATCGCCCACGGCTCGCCGGCCGAGGTGCGCGCCAACGAAGCGGTGCGCGAGGTCTATCTCGGCTCCGGCGCGATGTATGGAGAGGCTTCGTGACCGAACCCCTGCTCAGCCTTTCCGGCGTCGACGCGCATTATGGCCGGGCGCATATCCTCCATCAGGTCTCGCTGCAGGTGGGCGCGGGCACGGTCGTGGCGCTGCTCGGGCGCAACGGGGCCGGCAAGTCGACCACGCTGAAGACCGTGATCGGCCTCACCCCCGCCAGCGCCGGCGTGATCAAGTTCAAGGGGCGGGAGATCCAGTCCACTCCCAGCTACGCCATCGCCCGGCTGGGCGTGGGGTATGTGCCGGAGGAGCGGCGAATCTTCACCGAGCTGACGGTTCTGGAGAATCTGGACGTCGGCCGCCAGCCGGCCCGCCACGGCGCCCCGGTCTGGACGCCGGAGCGGCTGTTCGAGCTGTTCCCCAACCTCGGCGAGATGCGCGACCGGCCCGGCGGGCGGATGAGCGGCGGCGAGCAGCAGATGCTGACCATTGCCCGCACGCTGATGGGCAATCCCACCATGATCCTGCTGGACGAGCCTTCGGAGGGCATCTCGCCCAAGATCGTGGAGCAGATGGCGCTGACCATCCGGCGGCTGAAGTCCGAAGGCCTCACCGTGCTGCTGTCGGAGCAGAACCTGCATTTCGCGGCTCTGGTCTCCGATCTGGCCGTCGTGATCGAGAAGGGCGCCGTGCGCTGGACCGGCGCCATGGCGGATCTGATGGCGGATAAAGCGACGCGCGAAGCCTATCTCACGGTTTGACCCGAGCCTTCGTGGCGTGGATTGTGTATCCTCGCCTGATCCGCTGTCTCGATGGGTTCTCCGATGCTTGATCCCGCCACCGCTTCGCCGCCCTCGATCTTCGATCGCACGCTCAGCAATCTCCGGCGCGTCTGGCGTGATCTCGCCGGCAGCGGTGGTTTTCTGCCGACCGCGACCGACGGCGATCTGGGCGACGAGGCGATCCAGTCGCTGGGCGATCGGCTCCAGGCCTGCCTGGACGCGCGTGGCGGCGAAGTCTCGGCCCGCGCCCGCGCGGCGGAGCTGGGCGAATTCTATCTGAACCTGAAGCCGGAGGGGCGCATGGCCTTCCTGCGCGTGATCGCCACGCGGTTCGACCTTGACCATGAGGCGGCGGCCAAGGCCGCCCAGGCCTATGTCGCGGCGACCGACCCCAAGACGCGCGCCAAGCTGGAGCTCGCGCTGCGTGAAGCGCTGACCGCGCCGCGGCTGAAGCTGCTTACCCAATTCACCTCGCTGCCGCAGGGCGTGAAGTTCCTGGTCGACATGCGCGCCGACCTGCTGGCCGGCATGGACAAGGACAAGGATCTGAACAGCCTTGATTCCGATCTGCGCCAATTGCTTTCGGCTTGGTTCGACGTTGGGTTTCTGGATCTGGCGCAGGTCACTTGGGACAGCCCGGCCTCGCTGCTGGAGAAGCTGATCGCCTACGAGGCGGTGCACCAGATCCGGTCCTGGGACGATCTGCATAATCGCCTGGACCGCGACCGCCGGATCTTCGCCTTCTTTCATCCGCGCATGCCGATGGAGCCGCTGATCTTCGTGCAAGTCGCGCTGGTCAAGGGCGTGGCGGACAATGTCCAGGTTCTGCTGGACGAGAAGGCCCCGGCCAGCGATCCGAACAGCGCGGACACCGCGATTTTCTATTCGATCTCCAACGCCCAGGTGGGGCTGCGCGGGATCGCCTTCGGCAATTTCCTGATCAAGAAGGTGGTCGACAGCGTCGCGCGTGATTTCCCGCGGATCGAGACCTACGCGACGCTCTCGCCTCTGCCGGGCTTCCGGCGCTGGCTGAAGGCGCAGGAGATCGAGACGCTGACGCCTCTGTTGTCACAGCGCAAGCTGCAATCCTTGACGGATCTGCAGGTCGCCCGGTCGGTCGAGGGGGACTTCCGGGCGTTGCTGGAGTTGCCGAACTGGATTGAGGACGCGGAGCTGGCCGCCGCGTTGAAGGATCCGATGAAGACGCTCTGCGCGCAGTATCTGCTGCGCGCCAAGGACGCCAACAATCGGCCGTTGGATCCGGTGGCGCGTTTCCACCTGGGCAACGGGGCGGTGGTCGACCGGATCAACTGGCTGGGCGACCGCTCCGCCAAGGGGATGAAGGAAAGCCATGGCATGATGGTGAACTATCGCTATCGTCTGGAGGACATTGAGACGAACCATGAAGTGTTCGCCGAGCATGGCACGATCGTCGCGTCGGACGCGGTGCGGGGCTTGTTGCTGCGCGGGCGTGAATCGACGAGTTTGGCCGAGCGCGCGAAGTTTTCGATTTTCGGCGGCGCGCAACGGGGCTAGAAGAAGACCCAAGGGTTTGAGGTAAGCTAATAGGGCGAAAAGCCCAGGGCGCCTCGAGAGGGCTTACAGGGGGAAGCGTATGGATCATGTTTCGCGCGCTGGCGTCGCCAGCCGGGCGTCCTTCTTCGCGGAGGCCGCATGAGCACTGGCGTATTGAGCCGCGACGCCGCAGCGCCTTCGGGCGGCAAAGCCGACCAGCCCCTGCTCGACATCCAGGATCTGAAGGTTCACTTCGTCACCTCGCGCGGGGTGGTGAAGGCGGTCGACGGCGTTTCCTACTCGGTGCGCGCGGGCGAGATGGTCGCGGTGGTCGGCGAGTCCGGCTGCGGCAAATCGGTGACGGCGCTTTCCGTCATGCGCCTGCTGGCCAAGCCGCAGGGCAAGATCGTCGGCGGCAAGGTGATGTTCGACGGCAAGGATCTGCTGACCCTGTCGGAGGAGGAGATGCGCGCCACCCGAGGCCGCGACATCTCCATGATCTTCCAGGAGCCGATGACCAGCCTGAACCCGGTGCTCTCGATCGGCACGCAGCTCATGGAGCCGCTGCTGATCCACATGAACATGACCGAGGAGCAGGCGCACGCCCGCGCGATCGAGCTGTTGGGTCTGGTCGGCATCACCGACGGCGCCCGGCGTCTCGCCTCCTATCCGCATCAGTTCTCCGGCGGCATGCGCCAGCGCGTGATGATCGCGATTGGTTTGGCCTGCAATCCCAAGCTGGTGATCGCCGACGAGCCGACCACCGCGCTGGATGTGACCATCCAGGCGCAGATCCTGGAGCTGATGAAGGATCTGTCGCGCCGCCTTGGCATTGCGATGATCGTCATCACGCACAATCTCGGCATCGTCGCGCGCTACGCCGACCGCATCAACGTGATGTACGCCGCCCGCATCGTGGAGCAGGGCACGGCGGAGGACGTCTTCGCCCGTCCTCGCCACCCCTACACGATCGGCCTGCTGCGCTCCGTGCCGCGGCTTGACCGTCCGCGCGAAGGCCGCCTGGCGACGATCGAAGGGCTGCCGCCGAACCTGCTGGATCCGCCCAAGATCTGTCGCTTCTCCGCGCGCTGTCCCGGCAAGTCTGAGGTCTGCGAGGTCGATCCGCCTTTGGTGGAGCTGGAGCCTGGGCATCGATCGGCCTGCGTCCGCGCCGGCGATCTGGCGTCCGGCCGGGCGACGGAGATGGGCCTCGGCCTCGGCTCCAGCAGCGCCGGCTACGCGCCCAAGCAGCTGGGCAAGACCCCGTTGCTCGAGGTGCGCAATCTCAAGAAATATTTCGAGGTGAAGGGCAAGGGC
>JBMLRS010000533.1:8073-26472 GCA_049240905.1 Elsteraceae bacterium | reverse complement strand
CTTGGCGGCGGTCGGCCTGTCGGCGGAGGTCGCCCAGCGCTATCCCTTCGCCCTGTCCGGCGGCATGGCGCAGCGGGTTCTGGTCGGCATGGCGTTGACCAGCCCCGCGCCTCTGGTCATCGCGGACGAACCGACCAAGGGCCTGGATCCGGCCCGCGTCGCGCGCGCGATCGACATGCTGCGCGCCTTGGTGGACGCCGGCCGCTCATTGATCGTCATCACCCATGATCTGAGCGTCGTTCGCGGTCTCGACGGCGACGTCGCGGTTCTGAAGGACGGCCGGATCGTTGAACGAGGTCCGGTCGCCGCCGTGTTCGCCAATCCTCAGCACGCCTACACCCGCGATTGGCTGGCGGCCGATCCGGACGGCTGGCGGGTCTGCGAGCGCTGCCATGACATGGATTCGCTCGTCCTCGCCGCTCATGGCTTGAGCTTTCGCTATGGGCGGGGGCCGCTTCTGTTTGAGGATCTGGACATCCATGTGCCATCGGGCGGCGTCGTGGGACTGACCGGACCGAGCGGATGCGGCAAGAGCAGCCTTGGAAACGTGCTGCTGGGCCTGGCTCCTCCGGTCTCTGGCGAAGTGAGCTGGGCCGGCGTCGATCCCTACCGCGACCCCAAAGCCCTGCGTCGACTCCGTCGCCGTTATCAGAAGCTGCATCAGGATCCCGCCGCCTGCTTCCCGCCGCATCGCCCGATCGGGCGGCATTTCGACGATCTGGCGGAACTGACCGGCGACCGCGCGGCCGCGTCTGAGCTGCCGGCCCTGCTTGATCGGCTCAAGCTCCAGCCCGCGCTGCTGCGCCGCTATCCAGGGGAGGTCTCCGGCGGCGAAGCGCAACGGCTCGCTCTGGCCAGGCTGCTGACGTTGCGGCCCAGCCTGATCGTGGTCGACGAGCCCACCTCGCGGCTCGATCCCCTGGTCCAGAAGCAGACGGTGGACCTGCTGCGGGAGATCGTGGAGGAGCGCGCGATGTCGCTGGTGCTGATCAGCCATGACCGGGCGGTGATCCGGTCCATGGCGGACGAAACGATCGATCTGGGCGCCCCTGCGCGCGCCAAGCCGACCCGGGAGGTCGTCCGAGGAGTGCCGCCGAACCGACCTTGATCTCGCCCCAGAGGGGGGTATGATCCCCGAAAGCTCCACGTTAGATGGAGCGTCAGGGGGAGACATGGCTTCGGTAAGCTTTCGCGGCTTAACCAAAAGCTACGGGCCGATCCAGATCGTGAAGTCGATCGATCTTGAGATCGCCGACCGCGAATTCGTGGTCTTGGTCGGGCCGAGCGGCTGCGGCAAATCCACGACGCTGCGCATGGTCGCAGGGTTGGAGTCGATTTCCGGGGGCGAGATTCGCATCGGCGACATGGTCGTGAACCGGCTGCAACCGCGCGAGCGCGACGTGGCGATGGTGTTCCAGGACTACGCCCTGTACCCGCACAAGACCGTGCGCGAGAACATGGCCTTCAGCCTGCGCGTGCGGCGCATGCCGGCGGATCAGATCGCCCGCCGCATCGACGAGGCGGCGGCGATGCTTGGCATCGGCCCGCTGCTGGATCGCCGGCCGGGGCAATTGTCGGGCGGTCAGCGCCAGCGCGTCGCCATGGGGCGCGCCATCGTGCGCCGGCCGAAGCTGTTCCTGTTCGACGAGCCGCTGTCGAACCTGGACGCCAAACTGCGCGGCCAGGTGCGCACCGAAATCAAGAAACTGCACCAGGCGATCGGCGCCACGATGCTCTACGTCACCCATGATCAGGTCGAGGCGATGACGCTGGCCGACCGCATCGTCATCATGCGCGGCGGAGTGATCGAGCAGGTGGGAACGCCGGACGACGTCTACAACGAACCGAATTCGGTGTTCGTCGGCGGCTTCATCGGCTCGCCGGCGATGAATTTCCTCAAAGCCCGCATCGACGGGAGCGACCTGACCTTCGCGAACGGCGACCGCCTGTCCTACGCCGCGCGGCTGGGCGCGGCGGACGTGATCGTCGGGATCCGGCCGGAGCATCTGCTGCCGGACGACGGCGCGGGGCCAGCCCTGTCCGGCGTGGTGCAGGTGGTGGAGCCGCTCGGCGCCGACACGCTCGTGCATCTGGAGATCATGGGCGAAGCCCTGACCGCCCGGGTCGATCCCTTTCTGCATCCCAAGCCCGGCGAAACCCTGCGCTTCCGCGTGGAGCCCGCGCGGCTGCGTCTGTTCGATCCGAAGACCGAGAAATCGATAACCTAAAGCCGGCGGAGTCCGGCGTCGCAGGAGGAAACCCATGACGGTGAAACTGTCGCTGACCCTGGCCGCGGCCGGCGTGATGGCTGCGTTGAGCGGCCCGACCTCGGCCCAAGCCCAGACCGAGATGAAAGTGTTCGTCTCCAGCCAGCATCGCCCGGAGATCTGGCGCAAGGCGTTCGACATGTACGAGGCCAAGACGCCGGGCGTGAAGTTGAAGATGGAGACCGGCGGCAACACCTCGGAATTGCAGGCGCAATATCTCAACACGGTGATGACCGCGAAGGACCCGTCGCTCGACGTGATGATCCTGGACGTGATCCGCCCCGCCCAATACGCCGCCGCCGGCTGGACCGTGCCGTTCAACGCCACCTTGGGCGACGTGAACGCGGCGATGAGCAAGTATGTGAAAGCCTACGCCGAAGCCAACACGGTGGACGGCAAAGTGGTGGCCCTGCCCGCCTTCGCCGACGCGATGTTCCTCTATTACCGCAAGGATCTGCTGGACAAACACGGCGCGCAGCCGCCGACCACCTGGGACGAGTTGGCCGCCCTCGCCAAGAAGATCACCGCCGCCGAAGGAAACCCAGCGTTGCAGGGCCTGTCCTTCCAGGGCAGGGCGATTGAAGGCGCGGTCTGCACCTTCCTGCTGCCCTATTGGAGCCAGGGCAAGTCGCTGTCGAACGACGGCAAGCTCACCTTCGACAAGGAAGCCGCGGTAAAGGCGCTGTCGCTTTGGAAAGGCTTCGTCGATCAGGGCGTGGCGAAGAAGAACATCGCCGAAGTGGCCACCGACGACACACGCAAGGAGTTCCAGGCCGGCGAGGTCCTTTTCGCGGTCAACTGGTCCTACGCCTGGGGCCAATTCCAGAGCGACGCCTCCGCCGTGAAGGGCAAGGTGGGCGTCGCCAAGCTGCCGGCGATGGCGGGCGGCCAGCCCTCCAGCTGCCTGGGCGGCTGGGAGTGGGCGGTGTCGGCCTATTCCGTCAACCAGAAGGCGGCCGCCACCTTCGTGCAATGGCTGTCGAGCCCGGAGATTTCGAAATTCATGGCGATCAACGCCTCTCTCCTGCCCGCCTACCCGGAGGTCTATTCCGACAAGGAGGTGCTGGCGGCGATCCCCTGGTTCGGCGACGCCCGCGCCGTGGTGGAGACGGCCAAGGCGCGCCCGGTCACCCCACGCTACAACGAGGTGAGCGAGATCATCCGCACCACGGTCAACGCCGTGCTGGCCGGCACGGTCACTCCGGCCGACGCGGCGACTCAGATGGAAGGCCGTCTGAGGCGGGTGCTGCGTTAGCCGATGAGCCAGCCCGTCTCCCGGATCGACGATCAGGACCCGCCGGTCGCCCGCCACGGCGGCCTGCTGGGCCGTCTCGTCGATCCAGGCGAGGGGGCGCTGGCCATCGTGTTGCTGGCGCCAGCGGCGATCCTGCTGGCCCTGATCATCCTCTATCCGGTCGGTCGGCTGCTGTGGACCAGTCTGCTCGATCTGTCCCTCGTCTCCGGCGCGCCGGCGAAATTCGTCGGGCTCGAGAACTTCGAGTTGATGCTGGAAGACACGCAGTTCTTCGAGACCACCGGCGCCACGCTGCTGATCACCCTTATCACCGTGCCCGGCGCCCTGTTGATGGGGCTTGGCCTCGCCTTGCTGGCGAACCTGCCCTATCGCTGGAAATGGCCGATGCGGCTTTCGTTGCTGATCCCGTGGGCGCTGCCGCTGTCCTTCGCCGGGCTGATCTTCGCCTGGTTCTTTCACTACGAATACGGCGTGGTGAACGACATCCTGCGACGCCTCGGCCTGCCGGGCGTGATCTGGTTCAATTCCGAAGCCTGGGCCTTCGCCGCAATCTGTCTGACGATCATCTGGAAATCCTCCTCCTTCATGGCGCTGATCATTCTGGCCGGGCTGCAGACGATCCCGCGGTCGCTCTATGAAGCGGCGGACGTCGACGGGGCCGGTCGGATCCGCCAATTCTTTGAGATCACTTTACCGTTGCTGAAGCCCTCGATCGCGGTGGCGCTGATCTTTCGCACCATCACCGCGCTGCAGACCTTCGACATCCCCTACACCATGACGCGCGGCGGCCCAGGAACCTCGACCCAAACCCTGGCGATGTACATCCATCAGAACACGGTCGACTTTCTCAATCTTGGCTATGGCGCCGCCCTGGCCGCAGTGATGTTCCTGATTTCGATGGGCGTGACCGCGCTCTATCTCCGCATGATCCGCTCGAAGGCTGGGCGATGAGCCAAGCGCTCGCAAAGCCGCTGATCGCCGGCATGCCACTGCGGCTGATCGCGGCGGCCATCTTGATCGTGAACGGGTTGTTCCCCGCGCTCTGGATCCTGTTCACCTCGCTGAAGGGCAAGGCGGAGCTGGTGCGCAAGCCAATCACCTGGTGGCCGGATCTGCCAACCCTGGACAACTACATCCGCGCCTTCGGCGACCAACCGCTGCTCTTGTTCCTGTTCAACTCCTTCATGGTCGCGCTGCTGTCGACCATCGCGACCCTTTTTGTCTCCGTGCTCGCCGCCTACGCCCTGGCGCGACTGAACTTGCGGTTCCGCGACCTGATCCTCTCCGCGATCATCGCGGTTTCGACCTTCCCGCTGGTCACCCTCCTGGTGCCCCTGTTCGAGATCATGCGCGCGGTCAATCTGCTCAATACATGGGCGGCGCTGGTGATCCCCTACGTCGTGCTCAGCCTGCCGGTCTGCACCTTGATCCTGGTCTCCTTCTTCGAGAGCATCCCGCGCGATCTGGAGAACGCGGCGATGGTCGACGGCTGCACCCGCGTCGGGGCGTTGTTCAAGGTCGTGGTGCCCTTGTCGGCGCCGGGCGTCTTCACCGCCGGGATCCTGGCCTTCGTGAACAGCTGGGACGAATTCCTGCTGGCCCTTTCGTTCAACTCAAACCCGGCGTTGCGCACCTTGCCTGTGGGCATCACGCTCTATCAGGGCGAGTTCGCCTTCCCCTGGCCGGTGATCTCAGCCGCATTGGTGGTGGGCATCGTGCCATTGGCGGTTTTGATCGTGGTGTTTCAGGAGCGGGTCGTCTCCGGCCTCACCTCCGGCGGATTGAAGGGATGACATGACGAAGAGGATCGACCAGCTCCGCTCGCAGCGCTGGTACGCGACCGACGACATGCGCGGCTTCGCGCATCGTCAGCGCAGCCAGCAGATGGGCCTGCGGCGCGAGGAGTTCATGGGTCGCCCGGTGATCGCGATCCTCAACACCTGGAGCGACCTAAGCCCCTGCCATTCGCACCTGCGCGAGCGGGCGGAGGCGGTGAAGCGCGGCGTGCTGCGCGCGGGGGGATATCCGGTGGAGCTGCCGGCGCTGTCGGTCGGCGAAGTGATGGTGAAACCCACCACCATGCTCTACCGCAACTTCCTGGCGATGGAGGCGGAGGAACTGCTGCGCTCGCATCCCATCGACGCGGCGGTGCTGCTGGGCGGTTGCGACAAGACCACGCCGGGCCTGCTGATGGGCGCCTTCTCGGTGGATCTGCCGCTGATCTATTGCCCGGCCGGGCCGATGTCGAACGGGCAATGGCGCGGCCAGATGACCGGGGCCGGCACCCACACCCGCAAATATTGGGATGAGTATCGCGCGGGCGAGATCACGCGGGAGGACTGGATCGATCTGGAGAGCCGGATGACCCGTTCGATCGGCACCTGCAACACCATGGGGACCGCCTCGACCATGACGTCGATCGTGGACGCCATGGGCTTGACGCTGTTCGGCGCCTCGTCGATCCCGGCGGCGGACAGCGGCCATCCGCGCATGATGTCGGCGGCGGGCGAGCGCATCGTCGCGATGGCCTGGGAGGATCTGAAACCGTCGGACCTGGTCTCAAGGGCCAGCTTCCTGAACGGCGTGACCGCCTGCATGGCCATGGGCGGCTCCACCAACGCCGCGATCCATCTGATCGCCATGGCGGGACGGTTGGGGATCAAGCTTACTTTGGAGGATCTCGCCGAGGTCGGCGCGCGGATCCCCGTGCTGGCGAACCTGTTCCCGACCGGGAACAATCTGATGGAGGATTTCTATTTCGCGGGCGGCCTGCCGGCGTTGCTGGGCAAGCTGCGCGATCACCTGGACCTCAACTGCCTCACGGTCGAGGGCAAATCCCTGGGCGCGCATCTGGAGGGGGTCGCCTGCTGGAGCGACGACGTGATCCGGGGGGTGGAGAATCCCGTGATCCCGCTCTCGCGCGGCCGCACGCTCGCGCTGGTCAAGGGCAACCTCGCCCCCTCCGGCGCGGTGATGAAGACCACCGCCGCGAGCCCGGATCTGCTGCGCCATCTGGGCCCCGCCATCGTGTTCGACAGTCCGCAGGAGATGATGGCCAGGATCGACGATCCCGATCTCGACGTCACCAAGGACAGCGTGCTGATCTTGCGCAACGCAGGGCCGGTCGGCGCGCCAGGCATGCCGGAATGGGGCAATCTGCCGATCCCGAAAAAGCTGCTCAAGGCGGGCGTGCGCGACATGCTCAGGATCTGCGACGGCCGGATGAGCGGCACGCACTATGGCGCCTGCGTGCTGCATGTCGCGCCCGAAGCGGCGGTGGGCGGTCCGCTCGCGCTCGTGCGCACCGGGGACATGATCTTCCTCGACGCCGAGGCCGGCCTGCTGGAGATGCAGGTCGACGAAGCGGAGCTCGCGCGCCGTCGCGCCGACTGGCGACCGCCGGCGGAGCTCTATCCCCGCTCCTTCACCGCCCTTTACAAACGCACGGTTTCGCAGGCCGATCAGGGCTGCGACTTTGATTTTCTGGCGGGAACCGGCAAGCTGCCGGAGCCTTCGATCTACTGATGTCCATCGCCTCCTATCCGTCGCTTGTCGGGCGGCATGTCGTCATCACCGGCGGCGCTTCAGGCATCGGCGGCGAGATGGTCGCCGCCTTCGCCCGACAGCAGGCGCGCGTCTCCTTCCTCGACATCGACGAAGCCGCCGGACGCACGAAGAGCGCCGAGACCGGCGCCGCCTTCCACCTTTGCGACGTGACCGACATCCCGGCGCTGCGCCAAACCCTGGCTGCGATCGGGCCAGCCGACGTTCTGATCAACAACGCCGCGAAGGACGATCGTCACGCCGTCGAAGCCGTCGAGCCGGACCATTGGCGGCGCGCCCTGGCCTTGAACCTGGACCACCAATTCTTCGCCTCGCAAGCCGTCGCGCCAGACATGGCCGCCCGCGGCGGCGGCTCGATCATCCTGATGGGATCAGTCTCCTGGATGCGCGGGCGGCCGGGCATGGTCGGCTACACCACGGCGAAAGCGGCGATCAACGGCCTGACCAAGACGCTCGCGCGGGAATATGGCGCGCAGGGAATCCGGGTGAACTGCATCGTCCCCGGCGCGATCCTGACTGAACGCCAGAAGGCGCTGTGGCTGACGCCGGAATTGAACCGACAATTCCTGGATCTCCAGGCGCTGAAGTTCCGGTTGGACGCCGGCCATGTCGCGCGGATGGCTCTTTTCCTGGCCTCAGATGAGAGCGCGGGCTGCGCCGGGGCCAATTTCGTGGTCGACGCAGGCCTGACGCAGAACTGAGCATGACGCTGCGCCCTTCGCCCAACGGCTTCGACCTCCTTCTCGACGGGCGCGTGATCCTGGCCCATCGCGCCGATGATCCCTGCCTGTATGTCGGTCGCGGCGACGCGCGCATGGACATGTACAGAGGCAATTTCGACATCGAGGATCGGGTGATCGAACGGCTGGCGCTGCGCTGCGCCCGGATCGACGGGCGTTCGATCGCCTTCTCCGCCGCCGCCGGCCAGCCGGTCCTGATCCGCGCGAGGCTTGAGGGGGAAGCAGCCGATCTTTCGATCCATTTCGAAAGCGCCGATCCATCGCTCAACCGCTTCTGGCTGCGCGTCCTCGCCGAGCCGGAGGAGCATGTTTGGGGCGCCGGCGAGCAAATGTCCTACTTCGATCTGAAGGGGCGCAAGTTCCCGCTCTGGACGTCGGAGCCCGGCGTCGGACGCGACAAGACGTCGGAGCTGACCTTCAAGGCCGACATCATGGGCAAGGCCGGCGGCGACTATTGGAACACGAACTATCCGCAGCCGACCTATCTCTCCTCGCGGCGTTACAGCCTCCATGTCGAAACGACCGCCTACGCCGCCTTTGATTTCCGGCTGGCGCGGCAGCATGAGATCGAGGTCTGGGAGGTTCCGCAGCGGATCGAGCTGATCGCCCGCCCGCGCTTCGCCGATCTGGTCGGCGCGTTGTCGCTGCGCTTCGGTCGACCGCCGCCCCTGCCGGATTGGGTGCTGAACGGAGCCATTCTAGGCCTGAAGGACGGCGCGCGGTCGTTCGATCGGATGGAGACGGTGCTGGCGGCCGGAGCCAAACTCTCCGGCCTTTGGTGCGAGGACTGGGTCGGCGTGCGGGAGACCAGCTTCGGTAAGCGGCTGTTCTGGGATTGGCGCGCCAACGACCAATGGTATCCCGACCTCAAACGCCGGATCGCCGGTTTGCGGGCCCGCGGAATTCGCTTCCTGGGCTATGTGAACCCTTATCTCTGCGTTGACGGGGCCCTGTTCCTGGAGGCGGAAAGGCTCGGGCTTCTGGCGACCGACGGCGCGGGCCGCCCCTATCTGGTCGATTTCGGCGAGTTCGACTGCGGCGTGGTGGATTTCACCCTCCCCGCCGCCTGCGCCTGGTTCGAGGAGGTGGTGATCGGCCATAACATGCTGGATCTGGGGCTGTCGGGTTGGATGGCGGATTTCGGCGAATATCTGCCGATCGATCTGCATCTGGCCGACGGCTCGGATCCCAAGCTGATGCACAACGCCTGGCCGACGATCTGGGCGGCGGTCAACGCGCGCGGCGTCGCGACGCGAGGGATGACGGGCGAGGCGCTGTTCTTCATGCGAGCGGGCTACGCCGGCGTGCAGAAACATTGCCCCCTGCTGTGGGGCGGCGACCAATCCGTCGATTTCTCGCGGCATGACGGGCTGGTGTCGGTGATCTGCGGGGCGCTGTCGTCGGGTCTGATGGGCAATCCCTACCACCACTCCGACATCGGCGGGTACACCAGCCTTTTCGGCAATGTCCGGACGGCCGAGCTCATCATGCGCTGGGCGGAGATGGCCGCCTTCACGCCCGTCATGCGGAGCCATGAAGGCAATCGGCCGCTCGAGAATCTGCAGATCGACCAGGATCCGGAAGTGCTGGCCCATTTCGCGCGCATGACGCGGATCTACGCGCATCTGGCCCCCTATCTCCGGCGTCTGATCTCGGAAGCGCGGGACTTGGGCCTGCCGGCGCAGCGGCCGCTGTTCCTGCATTTCGAAGCGGACCCGTTTTGCTACGCGATCCAGGACTCCTATCTCTACGGAGAGGAACTCCTGGTCGCGCCCGTCTCCCGCGCGGGCGTCGCGGAATGGACGACATACCTGCCGACCGGGGCGAATTGGCGCCATGTCTGGAGCGGAGCCCTGCACGCCGGCGGCCAGACCGTCACGGTCCCCGCCCCCTTTGGCGAGCCGCCGGTCTTCGCGCGCGAGGGCGCCCCGCACGCCGCGCTGTTCGCCGAGCTTCGCCAAAAGTTCCCGGTCGACCGCGCCTAGCGCGTAGTCAGCTTTTCGCACTTCGGACTAAGTTGAAAACGCGTTAGCCCCATCGCCCTGCGTCGATTGACGCGCGCCCCGTCCCGCCTGACTATGGCTTCAAAGACCAAAACAGGACGGGAGGACGCTATGGGACGCGCGATGGCGATGGGACAGCCGGTTCCTGACGACATGCTGGGGGCGATGGTCGATTCAGCTTCCCTGCTGGATGATCCGACCGCGCTTCGGCAAAGGCTGGCCGAGGACGGGTATCTGTTCCTCCGCGGCGTGGTCGACCCCGCCGTCATCAAGGCCGCGCGAACCGAGATCCTGGGTCGGCTCCAGGCCGTGGGCGAGATCGAGCCCGGCGAGGACGGAATCTTCACGGGTCGATCTGATCGCCGCGCGCTCGAGGCGGACCTCGGGCGTTTCTGGCGCTCGGTCAGCGAAGGGCCGCGGTTCCGCGCCGCTTCGCACGGCGACGCGGTGCGCCGCGTCGTGGCCGCCGTCGCGGGCGAGCCGGTGCGCGCGCAGGACTACGCCTTCCTGCGGGTCGGCGTGCCCGGTTGCGCCACCGGCCTGCATTTCGACTATCCTTTCTTCACTCGCGCGCACGATCAGGTCTGGACCGTTTGGCTGCCGATCGGCGCCACGCCGATCGAGCGCGGCCCCATCGTGGTGGTGGAGGGGTCGCATCGCTTCACCGACATGATCGACAGCCTGGACGGCTTCGACGTGATGAAGAGCGATCGCAAGGCGACTGTCTCGCAGGACCATGCGGCGTTCGCGCGCTCGCGCGGGGCGCGCCTGCTCACCGCGGATTTCGAGGCCGGCGATCTGGCCCTGTTCGGCATGTACACGCTGCACGGCTCGCTGGATCATCACGACCAGTCACGCCGGGTTCGCATCTCCTGCGACGTGCGCTGGCAACCGTCGCGCCTGCCGATCGACGAACGCTATTTCGGCGACAACCCGACCGGCACCACCGGGGCCGGCTACGCCGAGCTGAACGGGGCCAAACCGCTGGACCAGCCCTGGCACCAACGCTGACCGATCACTGCAGGAAGGTTGGCAGCCAGGTGACCATCCAGGGATTGTAGGCGACCAGCAGCACCACCCCGATCCAGACCAGCGTGTACGGGGTGAGCATGCGGAAGGTATGTCGGTACTCGACTCCGGCGATCCGACTGGCGACCATCGCCAGCACCCCGACGGGCGGGGTGACCGACCCGACCACCAGCATCATCATCACGATGATCCCCATATGGACGGGATCGAAGCCCAGATGCTTGATCACCGGCTCCATCACTGGAACCGTGATGATCAAGGCCGGCACCGGCTCCAGGAAGGTGCCGATCAGAAAGAAAAAGAAGATGATGATCAGCATGGCCACGCCCGGCTCGTCGGTGATCGCCAGCATCAGTTTCAGCGCTGTGACACCGGCGCCGTCACGCGCGAGGATCCAGCCGAACAGCGCCGCGCCGGCGATGGTGACGAGAGCGGCGGCGGTCGTGGAGGCCGCGCTGGCGAAATTCCGATAGAGCGTGCGGCTGTTATGGCGGCCGATGATCAGCCCGAAGATCAGGGCGTAGAGCGCGGCGACGCCGCCCGCCTCGGTCGGGGTGAAGACGCCGGAAAGGATGCCGCCGATGATGATGATCGGCATGGCCATCGCCGGCAGGGCCGACACCGTGGCGGACCAGGCTTCAGTCCGAGGGGCCTTTGGCAACGGGGCCGCGCCGGCGTAGGGCGCCATGTAGCGGGTGAGCAGCATGAAGGCGATCCCGGCCACGATGCCCGGAATCGCGCCGCCCAGGAACAAGGCGCCGATCGACACGCCAGTGACGGATCCATAAATGACGGCGATGACCGAGGGCGGAATGATCGGCGCCATCATCGCGGCGCAGGAGGTGACCGCGACGCAGAAGGCCGGCTTGTAGCCCTCGCGCTTCATCGCCGGGATCATGATCGAGCCGATCGCGGCGAGATCGGCCAGCGCCGAGCCCGAGATCGCGGCCATGAACATGTTGGTGACGATGTTCGCCTGAGCGAGCCCCCCGCGGATATGGCCGATCCAGGCTCTCGACATGTTCACCAGCCGCTCGGTGATCCCGCCGACCGCCATCAGTTCGCCGGCGATGATGAACAACGGCACCGCCAGCAGCGAAAAGGTGTCCAGCCCGTCGTGCACCCGCTGGGCCAGCAACAGCAGCGGCACCGTCCCCTCCCAGGCCAGCGCCAGGACCGCCGCGAGGCCCATGCAATGCGCGATCGGCATGCCGATCGCCATCAACGCCGTGAACAAGGTGAGCATAATGATGACGGTCATGCGGGAAGCGTCCTTCGGTCGACCTACAGCAGGATGTCGCCGTCGCTGTTCGCGGGCTCGCGCCGCGCGAAGATGGTGAACCAGGTCTCCAACGCTCCGCCTACCGGAACCGCCGCGTAGAAGATCCACATGGGCATGTCGAGGGAGGCGGAATGCTGAAACCAAGTGCGGTCCACGAACTGCACGCCGGTCGCCGTCAAGATCATGCAGTACATGACGGTGCAGGCGCGCTGGACCGACTCCAGCGCGACCCGCCCGCGCGGCCCCAACATCGGCCCCAGGATCTCGATCCTGACATGACCTCTGTCATGAGCGACTACCGCCGAGCCGAGCAGAACGCTCCACACCAGCCCGTAACGAACCACCTCCTCCGACCAGAACAGGGATTCGTTCAGGACGTAGCGAAAGAAGACCTGCAGCAGCACCAGGATGGTGTAGGCGACGATGGTGAAAACCGTCACCGCCTCCAACGCGGTCCTGGCCCGTTCGGTGAAGCTTTCGAGCCGCGCGCGCATTGTCGCCGGCCTTAGGCCGCCGCCTGCACGGCTTCGACGAACGCCTTGCCCTTGGCTCCCGTGCGATTGACGAAGTTGTCCAGCACCGGCTTCATCTTCTCGCGGAAGGACGGGATGTCCGGATCGCTGATCGCCTTGCTGCGCTCGGTCAGGACCTTCCAGGCGGCTTCCTGCTCCGCCAGATTCAGATCCCACTTCTCGGTCTGCACCGCGCGCTTGGCCGCCTCGCGCAGGATCTGCTTGTTCGGGGCGGAGAGGCCGCGCATGCCCGCCGACGCGGTGCTGGCGAACATCGACACCTCCGTGAAGATGTGGTGCGTGCGCGTGGCGTGCTGGCCCACCTCGAACAGCTTGTTGGCGACGATGAAGTCAGCCGGCACCTCAACGGCGTCCACCACGCCGGTCTGCAGCGCGGTGTAGACTTCGCCGGCCGGGATCGGCGTCGGGTTGGCGCCCAGCGCGCGCGCCATTTCGATCCAGGTCGAGATCTCCGGCACCCGCAGCTTGATGCCGCGCGCGTCGGCGGCGTTGCGGATCTCCTTGCGACCGAAGAAGACCCGGAAACCGGAGGCGCCCAGGGCCAAGGTCTCCACTTTCAGAGTCTGCATCAAATCCGTCGAAATCTGATCGCCGATCGGGCCTTGCAGCACTTTGCGCACATGCGGGAACCCGGTGAACAGGAAGGGCAGCGACACGAAGCCCAGATAGGGCTGCCAGTTGCCGAAGGTGCCGAGGTCGGACCAGCACATATCCAGCGTGCCGAGTTGCAGCGCTTCGGCCGAGGTCCGCAGATTGAACAGCTGGGAGGCGGGGCGGATGTCGACCGTCACCTGGCCCTTGGTTCCCTCCGACACATATTTCGCGAAATTCTCGGAAATGCTGTGGATGAGATGCGCCGTCGGCACGTGGTGCGACATGGTCAGCTTGACCGCCTGGGCGCTGGCGCGTCCGCCGATCATCGGCGCGGCGACGGCCCCCAGGGCGGCGGCGCCCAGGGCGCGGGTTACGGTGCGGCGGCTCACGAGATGGGTCATCGATTTCCTCCTTGCGCGGCAGTGATCGGATCTTCCGTCCTGTCGCTTGTTGCGGGTCGAGAAACTTGGGTCGTAGCGTGGGTCCTTCCGTGCTTCGCGCGGTCAGGTGGGTCAGGATTTGGCGGCGTACACCTCCGGATTGACGACATGGGGCGGCCTGAGGCCGAGCGAGACGTCGACCACGGCGCCAAGCCCGGAGACGGCGATCTCGTGGAAGCACTCGTCGGTCCAGGCCAGCGAATGCGGCGTGACGATCACGTTGTCCATGGCCAGCAACGGATTGTCCGGCTCGGTCGGCTCCCGCTCGAACACGTCCAGCCCGGCGCCGGCGATCCGACCCGCGCGCAGCGTCTCGATCAAGGCCGCTTCGTCCACGATCGGCCCGCGCGCGACATTGACCAGGAAGGCGGTCGGCTTCATCAGCGCAAGCCTGCGGGCGTTGATCAGCTTCAGCGTGTCGTCGTTCAGGGGACAGGCGATGACGACGAAATCAGACTCCGCCATCAAGGCGTCGAGTTCCGCCTTCTCGGCGCCGAGCGCGGCGAGCTTCGCCTGATCGACAAAGGGGTCGGCCGCGACCACGCGCTTGAAAAACGGCCGCGCCAACGGAATCAGCTCCGCGCCGATGCCGCCCGCGCCGACGATCCCCAACGTCCGGGTCGCAAGCCCGACGCCCATGAGATCGTTGCGCGCGGGCCAGTTGTTGGCGCGGGTGATGCGATCCTTGGCGAACAGCCGCCCGGTCAGCGCGAAGATCAGGGTCAGCGCCGCGACCGCCACAGGCCGGCGAATGGCGATCGGCGTGTTGGTGACGATGATCCCCTTCGCCGTCATCGCCGGCACGTCGACGGAATCGAACCCCACGCCATGACGCGCGGCGATCTTCACGCGGCAGTCGGATCTCGCCACGGCGCTGGCCGGCATGCGGGCTGACAGCAGGTAGATCCCGTCATACTGCGCCGCGATGTCCGGGGTGATTTCGCGGACGTTCTCGCTCAACCACTCCCAGGTCAGGTCCGGATTGCGGTCGAGAACGGAAAACGCCGCGCGCCCGAAGTTCGGTTCGCCCGAAGCGTCCATCGCGTCCCGGGTGACGCCCAGTTTGAACGCCATCGCTCAGCCCTCCATGCTGGAAAGAATGCCGCGCACGCCGGCCATCAGGATATGCGCGTCCGGCCCGGCGGCGATCATGTTGAAGCCGCGCTTGCGATAGGTCCGCGCGGCGTTCGCGTCGGCCGCCATGAAGCCCAGGCCTTTCTTGTGGCGCTTGCCGGCCGCCACGATCTTCTCGATCGCGTCGAGATAGGCGGGGTGGTCGAACTGGCCGGGGATGCCCAGGAAATTCGTGAGGTCGAAATGGCCGAGCCAGAGCACGTCGATCCCAGGCGTGGCGGCGATCGCCTCCACATCGGCCAGCCCGCGCTCGGTCTCGATCTGGGCGATCACCAGCGTGCGCGCGTTCAGGGCCGCGACCTTGTCGGCCGGCGCGCCGCTGGAATAATCGTCGTGCGCGAAGCCGAAGCCCGCCCCGCGCCGCCCGACCGGCGGGTAATGCGTGTGTTCGACGATGGCGCGGGCCTCTTCGGCGCTCTCCACCATCGGGATCATCACGCCATGCGCGCCGAGATCGAGCGCGCGGGAAAGAAAATGATACTCGCCGCGCGGCACGCGGACCATCGGCTTGATCGGCAGCCCTCGACAGGCCGCGAACGGGGCGCGCAAGGCGTCGAACCCGGCGCCGGTATGCTCCATGTCGAACAAAGCGAACTCCGCCCCGGTCAGCGCCATCATCTGGGCGACGCCCGGCGTCATGAATTCGAAGATCATCGCGCCGGAGACATTCTCTCCCGCCAGCACTCTTTGACGCAGGTCAGCCATTCTTCAGATCCATCAATGCGTGTAGGGGCGGTGCAGCGGCTTGTCCGGGTTGAGTCGGACGCCGAACCCCGGCTTGTCCAGCGCGGACAGCTTCAGCCGGCCATTTTCGGGCACAGGCTCGTCCAGCAGCAGCGGGTGGAACATCGGGACCACCTTGTCCGCCTCCGGCGCCATCATCAGGAACTCGGCGAAGGGGCTGTTATGGCGGGTGGCGACGAAATGATAGGAATAGACGCTTGATCCGTGCGGGATGACCAGCGCGCCATGCGCGTCGGCGAGGGCTGAGATCTTGATGATCTCGGTCATGCCGCCGCACCAGTTCACGTCCGGCTGGATGATGTCGCAGCAGCCCATCTCCAGCAGCAGGCGGAAGCCCCAGCGCGTCGCTTCATGCTCGCCGGTGGTGATCAGCATGCCGGGCGGAACGGCCTTCTTCAGGGCGGCGTAGCCCCAGTAATCGTCCGGCGACAGCGCCTCTTCGATCCATTTCAGGCCGTGCGGCGCGGCCGCCTGGGCGAGCCGGGTCGCGTAGTTGAGGTCCAGCGCCATCCAGCAATCCAGCATCAGCCAGAAATCGGGACCGACTTTCTCGCGCATGGCGGCCAACGCCGCGATGTTGGCGTTCAGGCCCTCCTCGCGTTCAACAGGGCCGTGCTTCAAGGGCATCTTGCCGCCGATGAAGCCCATCTGCTTGGCGAGATCCGGCCGGGGACCCGTGGCGTAGAAGATCAGTTCGTCGCGCACGGGGCCGCCCAACAACTGATGCACCGGCTCTCCGCGCACCTTGGCGAGCAGATCCCAAAGGGCGAGATCCACGCCGGAAATCGTGTTCACCACCACGCCTTTGCGGCCGTAGAACTGGGTCGCAAAATACATCTGATCCCACATCTTCTCGATGTCGGTGACCTTCTGGCCCTCCAGAAAGCGCGCGAGATGCTTCTCCACGATGAAGGCGCCGATCTCTCCGGCGGTGGTGACGGCGAACCCGACCGTCCCGTCGCTCGCCTCGATCTCCACCACCAGGCTGCCAAGGACGTTCAGCCCAAAAGACCTGCGGGTCTGGCGATACTCCGGATAGCGCGACATCGGCGTGGCGACCTGGCCATCGATCCAATGTCCGCCGGGCTGATCATGATAGTCGGCGCCTCCGCCGCGCACCGTGAAGGCGCGCACCTCCTTAATCGTCGGCGTCGTCATAAGCCGCGTTTCCCCCCCAAGCGCGGCCTTCATGGGCCCGCCGATTTGTAGGTTATGAGCCTAGGCTGTCCGGCCCCAATCAAACAACGGTATAAATTCGCTTGAGACTATTTGGCGCTTCGCCGCTTGCGGGATGGCCGGCGACCTTTTGCGACGCGATCGTCGCCGCGTCGCGCTTCATCGCCGAGCATCCCAAGGTGGCCCTCTGAGCGACCGGCTACCGCCGACGACGGCGGCCGCAAGGGCTTTCAACCCTGGTCACGGCGCGGCCTTGATGTCGCGCAGAAGCGCGGCGCAATCATGGTCCTTGCCCTGGCCAAGCTGGATCGAGAGGAGTCCGAGGATCCCAAGCAACGGATTGCTGTCGAACTGAAGGTTCAGCCCAGGCCCAAAGCGAGGAGACTTCAGCGGGCCGGTGATGTCGATGGGCAGCGGCAGACGCGCGATGCTCGGGAACTTCGGCTCGGTCGTGATCCGCATGCTCACTTCCTCGGCGCGCAGATCGATCGAGCCGGCGCCGAGGATGTTCGCCTGGGTGGTGTCGAACAGAAGTTTTCGGGCGGTCAGCACCCCGGCGGCCAGACCGAAATCCGTGACCATGCAGCGCAAAGGCGCTCTCGAGGGAAGCCCAAGCATGGAGAACATCGAGCTGGCGAGGTCGAGCCCGGCGAGGTTGACCAGGAGGGCGCTGACGTCGCCGCCGCTCATGTACATCGTCAAGGCCCCGTCGCCCCGCGCCAGCATCTCGGCCAGCGAGTTTCCGGTCGCGGTGAGGGCGGCGTGGCCGCCGACGCGACCCTGGCCGCGAAAATCCGTGAGATCGGTCAGGATCCGGCTGAGGTCGATATTCTCGAACCGAATGTCCGCGACCAGCCGGACCTGATCGCCCTGCCCGTCCATCGTGATGGTCGAATGGATCGAACCAGTGCCGGCGCCGAAGCTGAGCGGCCGCAACGCCAAGCGTCCCGCTTCAAGCGTGAGGTTCGCGCGCAGATTGTCGAGCGGCGTCTCGCTTTCGATCCGCTTCGCCGCGTAGGTGACCTGAAAGTCGGCCGCCCGCAGGCGTGGCAAGCTGATCTGGCGATCGGGAATGATCGTGGATTTGCGAGCGTCGGACTGGCGCTGGCGCTGCTGCTCGGCTGTGTCGTTCGGCGCGTTCGCGACACCCGGCGTCGCGCCGATGAAGCCCGCCAGGTCGGCGAGCGCCACCTTGTTCGACGTAAGGGAGCCGGTCACCAGGGGCTGAGGGCGCGCGACGTCGATCACCAGCGAGCCGGCGAGATCGCTGCTGCCGACCACGCCGGTCAAGTTGGACAACGCGATCTTGCCGGCCGCAAACCCGACCTCGCTGGTCAGACGATATTTCGGGCTGGTCGGCATGGGCAGTCCTGTGATCACGAAGAGATCGGCGAGGTCGTCGCCCTCCACCGTCAAGGTCAGATCCACGCCAACGAAGTCCATCGGCCGGTCGATCGACCCCATCAGGTTCAGACGCGTCGCGCCGCTGCTCACCTGGAGTTCGACTGGATAGGGCTTTTTCTCATCGCCAAGCGACAGCAGCGCGCCGCCCGAGAACTTGCCCGAGACGGGGCGGCCGTCCACCACGCCGGCGCCGACGACGGCGAGGCGATCGGATCCGTTTTTGACGGGCTCCGT
>JBMLRS010000533.1:0-8063 GCA_049240905.1 Elsteraceae bacterium | reverse complement strand
CTCCGTCTGCACGGTCAGTTTCAGGTCAAGCTTTCGCTGGGCGTCCGTCACGCGAACCGCGCCGTCGACGATGGTCAGCGATCCGATCTCCGGCGTCGTGCGCGCGTCGCCGCCGCCAGCCAGCCGCCAGCGCGCGGCGTCGGCTCCGCCCAACTGAAGCTCGCCTTGCGGATGGTTCAGGGTCAGCGCCGGAACGCGCAGCGGCCCCATGAGCAGGGACGCCGGTTCGATCCGCGCGACGACGGAGTCGAAGCGGACCAGGCTTCCCGCCGTCGCCGTCGGATTGGCGATGGCGACGCGATCCAGCGTCACCAGCGGAGCGCGCGACAGGGCGACGCTGACCGCGCCGATCGTCACCTGACGACCCAGGCCGGATGACAGCCGCGCTTCGATGAACGGCTTCAGCCAATTCCAATCCCAGACGCCGACGAGAGCCGCAAGCGCCAGAGTTCCCGCGGCAAGCGCGAGGACCGCCGAGCGGCGGCGCGCGGAGGGAGGGTTTCCGCCGCTGATCGGTTGAGCCACCGCTTCCCTCCGCGCGTCTTTGGATCCGTTCGCGGTTAGTGCAGGGCGATGCTGACGACGCGGTTCTGAGCCGCCGCGACGTTGTCGCCGGTCGGGATGCCCTGGCGACCGGCTTCCCCGACCCACCGGGTCTCGACCCGATCGGCCGCGATCTTGCCGCCATAGACCAAGGCGTCGCGCACGGCGTCGGCGCGTTGATGCGACAGGCGCATGTTGTAGTCCGCGCTGCCGACTGTGTCGGTCTTGCCGATGATGGTCGCGATCGAGCCCGGATTGGCGCGCAGATAGGTCAAGATGTTGAGGACCTGCTGCTGACCGGCCGCGTCGATGGCGAAGCTGTCGCTTTCAAAATTGACATGGCGCCAGGCGGCGGGCGCGCCGGGCGACTGCATTGGCGGGTTCGACGCGACGGGCTGCGGCGTGGGCGCGGCGCTGGTTTGCGTCAGGGGTTGCTGCGCGCAAGCGCCCAGCAGAGAAATCGCGCTGACGGCGACAAGATAGCGCCAGCGGAATGGGGATTGCGTCATGGATGTCTCCAAATAAATAATCGCTTGTGGATCTTCAAATTCATCAACATGCCGCCGAAGAAATCCAACCGGCCGCGCGATGAACGTCTTACTTAAATACTCGAATCAGTGAGTAATGAGTAAGCGTCGGAAAATACTTAATTTGAGCAGGATGCTTTGTTGAAGGCGCCTTGCGCGCGCCGCGCGCTTGATGGCGGCGTAGCGTCGCGGGAGGTTGGGCCGGCGACGCGTCGCCGGCCCCTCGCCTCTGCGGTCTAACGGAAGTTCAGGTTCACGCCCGGCACATAGACCCCGAAGCCCGGATTATAGACCACGGGCGGCGGCGCGTAGTACGGGCGCGTATAGACGACCGGAGGCGGGCTGTAGTAGCCGCCGCTCCATCGACCATCCCCGCGATAGTCGTCGCGATGGCCGTAGTTCCGCTTGTCCCAGCCGCGATGATTGCCGCCGCGGCGATCCGGGCCGGATTGATCCCAATGCTTGTTGTCATTGCGGTGGTTCTGCGCGCTGGCCACGCTTGGCAGCGCCCCCAGCAGCAGCGCGGCTGCGAGCGCGCGGCCTGTCCAATTGGTGAGCGTGACGGTCTTCGCGGAAGTCATGGTTTGCCTCCTTCAAGGGGCTGAACGCGGTTTGTCTGAGCGACGATTCAGCCCTGGGGCGCGGCGCGGGTCCGTCCGAAGGTCTCGAACACCTTGTCGGCGTTCTTCTTCTGCGCGGTCGACATCGACTCGTAGAGCGACTTGAAAGAGGCGGTAAGATCAGTCAACCCGGCCAGATGCGCTTTGGCGAATTCCTGGTAGGTGAGCAGATCGTCCACCGCGCTGGTGCTCTCCGCGGTGCGGGCGCTCTGTTTGGCCACCAGCTTCTCCATCGCCGCGGCGTTGTTGCGCATGGTCTTGGCGACCGCGCCCCATTTCGTTTCCTCGCCGGCCGTGATCATCAGATCGCGATGCAGTTTGGCGATGCGCGCCTCGACCGTCTCCAGTTCAGTGTCGGCGGCGTCCGCCGCGCCGGGAGCGGGGGTGGGCGCCGGCGCCGTCTGCGCCCAGGAGGCGGCCAGAGGGGCGAACAGCAAAGCGGCGCCGAGCATGGCCGACAAGGCTGCGCTGCGGGTCGAGAGTTGAATGGAGGACATTGGGGCCGCTTTCTCAAAAGTCATCGTGAGATTGAGAAATGGCGCTGAAAACCTGGACTACAGCCCCCGGAATCTACCTAGAACAAGATCGGCTTACTTCTAAGCCGATCTTGTTCAGAACTTCATGAAGAATAGCGCGTTTTCGGCCTTTAGTGATTCAGACTAAGGTGAAAACACGCTAGAGCTGGATCCGAAGGTTCGAGATGATGATCCGTTTCTCCAACTCGACGGTGCTGATCGCTTTCCAATCGAGCGCGGGCAACGCGTCCTCCAGGTTCTTCGCGGACATGTTGTAGAAGTCGATCGAGCCCAGCACGCGATCCACCGTCACGCCGTCCTCGGACAGCGGCAGGGCCAGGTGCTCGATGTCCAGCTTCAAGCCAGTCTCGGTCGTGATGGTCGATTCATCGACCACCGGCAGCATGATCTGAGTCACCTGGAGCAGGTTCTTGCGCCACTCCACCTCCCAGCCGCCGATCTGCAGATCCAGCAGCATCCGGCCAGTGCCCTCCTGCTTCAGGGTCTCCACCAGCTTCGTGCCCATCAAGCGGAAGCGAAACCAGATCCCGCCCTCGTCGCGCATGACTTGCGCGATATAGACATAAGGCAATTCATGCTTGATCTGCGCGGGATCGATATCCATGCGCTTGGGCATGTCCCCGCCGCCGCACGCGTTCACCCAATGGGCGTAGAGTGCGGCGTTCTTGCGGCTCGCGAGCACCAGGCGCATGAATTTTCTCGTCTAAAAACGGGTTGAGATGCTGAAGGAGCCGAAACTGTCGCCGGCCTTCTGGCCTTTGAACTCGCGAAGCGCCGCGACCTGAGTGTAGGCGACGCGCCAGTCGCCGATGGTCATGGCGACGCCGTACTGGATGTCGCCGACGAAGGGCAGCTTCTCGACATGGCGGCTGTCCCGGAAACTGTTGCCGTCCAGGAAGATGTTGCGCGCGACGGCGCGCCCCTCGGCCCCTGCGAAGAAGTAGAAGCCGAAATCATGCTGAGGGAGAAAATAGTCGGCCCCGGTCAGGCTGGGCCGGATCCGCGGCGGCCCGTAGTCGGCGGGCAGATCATAGCCGATCCGAAGCGTCGCGCCGCCCACGGCCTGCGTCAGCACATTGCCGAGATTGCCGCCGACATAGGGCGTCACGTCGACGCCCAGGCCGTTGACCGTGCGCTCGTACAGCCCACGCCATTTGCGCTGGTAGGTGATGATCACCCCCGGCTCGTCATGCAGCTGGCGGTCCCAGCCTTTCGGATCCTGCGAGCCGGTGATTGAACGGTGAACGAACTTCTGGGTCGTGTCGGCGAGAGAGGATGGGCCCACCACGCCGATTTCGATGTCGAACAGATCCAGCCGGTTCTTCACCTCCGACACCACCCCAAAGCTGCCATACAGCCAGCCGGCGTAGGGACGATCACGCGGGTTCGGGTTGGAGAGCTTGGTGTTCTCCGGCGTGAACATGCTCTGACCCAGCGCGAAGCCCACCCGGTTCTTGCCGTTTTCGGGGAACAGCGGCAGCGACGCGATCGCGCTGCGCAGCCAATAGGGCATCGCCGACTCCGACGTCAGATAGGAGGCGCGCACCCCGTTGGTGTAGTGCCGGTCAGTGTTCGAGAAGATGTCGTTCTCATAGGAGAAGCTCAAGACGCCGCGCTCGTCGTCGGGGCGCAACGTCGGGGTCGGAAGCGCGGACGGAGCCGCGTCCTGCGCGCGAGCCGATTCAGGGCCAAGGAGGAAGAAGCTCAATGTCAGGAGGCTCAGCGCGAAGGCTTGAACGACTCCCGGTTGTTTCGATCGCCGCACGCGAAGTCTCCTGCGCTGATGATGGGAAAATCTACGGATAGCCGCTCTGGAGGAAGGCGCTCAGGATCGGAAAATACTTAGATCTGGTAAAATTATAACGCATTCAGAAATAAACATCTCTTGATTGGTGAACAATGATAGACAGACGTCAGAATTTATTCACTCAAAAATAGATATACATGAAACATAGAGATAGGTCTTATTTATTTCTGATTGCGACTTAACTGTTTAAAGCGTCGCGTTTTTTAACGCGTGCCGCGATGCGACAAGCGTGATCGAACCCTTGGCGCTCCGGGCCCTCGGCTTCGCATGCGGGAAGGGATCAACCTGATGAGCAAGGCCAAGGACGGCATGGCCGAACCGGATCCGGAGAACGCTCTGCGCGTCCTGTTGGTGGAGGACGACGGCCTGATCCGGATGACCACGGCGAGGCTTCTGAAAGAGTTCGGCCACCTGGTCCATGAGGCGCGCGACGCGGAGGAAGCCCTGGCGTTGCTCGAAGATTGGCCGATCCACCTGATGATCACGGACGTGAACCTGCCGGGCTGCTCCGGACTGGAGCTGGCGCGGCGGGCGACTCGGCGCCGTCCGACCCTCCGGATCCTGTTCGCCACCGGCGCCAGGCAGAGCGAGCTTCGCCTTCCTACCGGCGGCCTGGTCCTGACCAAGCCTTACGGGGCGACGGAGCTGCGCTCGGCGATCAAGAAAGCCGCTTGGCTTTGAGCCGCGCCAACAGCGCGGCCGCGGAACGGCGGAGCCCGGCCAGCGCCAGAGGCGACGGGGCCGTCATCACGCCGGCGCGACGCGCGTAGCGCCCCTGCATCAACCGCGCGCCGTCCTCGCCCTTGATCAAGGACAGCGTGCGGTCGTGAAACTGATCCAAGCCCGCGCGATGGCCGATGGAGATCAAGGCGGCGCTCTTCAGCTCCTCCTGAAACAGGCCCATCAAGGAGGCTTGGCTTTCTTCGTCGAGCGCGGCGGTCGCCTCGTCCATCACCACCCACTTCGGTTGGGTCAACAGCAGCCGCGCGAAGGCGAGCCGCTGGCGTTCGCCGCCCGACAGGGTCTGGTCCCAATGCACGTCCGGCTCGTTCAGGCGATCCGAGAGATAACCCAACCCGCAACGCTCGAGCGCGGCCGTCAGGGTCGCCGCGTCGAACGCGTCGGGCGTGGCGGGATAGGCCAAAGCGCCGGCCAGCGTGCCTAGCGGCAAATAGGCGATCTGCGGCACGAAGGTGATCTCCTCCTCGCGCGGGAGGGCGATGGACCCGAGGCCCCAAGGCCATAGCCCAGCCAGAGCGCGCACCAGCGTGCTCTTGCCGGAGCCGGATTCCCCAACCACAAGGATCTTCTCGCCAGCAACGACGATGGCGTTGGCGCCCTGCACCAGGATGGCCCCATCCGGCTGGGCGATGTCGAGGTTCCGGATCTCCAGCCTCGCGTCGTCGCTGCGCCGCATGTGGATGCTGTTCTCGTCCTCGATGGCGAGCTCCGCCGCGACGTCGGTCAGATGCTCCGAGAACTCGGTCAGACGCTCCAGCGAGGCGCGCCATTCGGCGATCCGCGGCCAATTCTCCACGAACCAGGACAGCGAGCCCTGCACCTGGCCGAAGGCGGAGGTCGTCTGCATCAATCCGCCAAGGCTGATCGCGCCGGAGAAATAGCGGGGCGCGGCCAGCAGCGTCGGGAAAACCATCGCGCCCAGGGTGTAGCCGTTGGTCAGCCAAGTGAGCCGCCGCAGCGAGCGCATCAAGTCGCGCATGGTGGCGGAGACGTTGGCGAAGTTGTGGTCGACATGCCGGATCTCGTCCGCTTCGCCGCGGTTCAGGGCGATGCTCTCCGAATATTCCCGCACCCGGATCAGCGCGAAGCGAAAATCGGCCTCGCGGGCGTTTCGTTGAAAATTGAACCGCACCATCGGACGACCGAACGCCCAGGTCAGGCCGGAGCCTATGAGGGCGTAACCAAGCGCGAACCAGACCATATAGCCGCTGATCGCGATCTCCACGCCGAAAATCTCCACCGGAGCCGAGCCGGACAACCCCCACAGGATGCTGATGAAGCACAGGAACAGCAGGCCTGAGTTCAGGACGCCAATCATGAAGTCAAGCGCGGCTTCCGTGACCACGCGGGCGTCCTCCGCGATCCGCTGGTCCGGATTGTCGAGCCCGCCATTGATGAACCGCAGTTGATAATGCAGTCCCCCGGTCAGCCAGCGCCGAACCAGCCGGCGTGTCAGCCAGCCGCGCCAGCGCAGTTGCAGCAGCTGCTTCAGATAAAGCTGATAGACCGTGACCGCCATCGACGTGGCGGCGAGGCCTGCGAAGACCAGAAGCTGGGACATGAAGCTGGCCTGATCGCGTTTCTCCAGCGCGTCGAAGAAGGCGGCGTTCCACAGATTGAAGCGGACCTGAAGGCCGATCTGGATCACGGTCAGGCCGATGATCGCCGCCAGAAGGAGGCGCGCGCTCGCCTTCTCCTCGCTTTGGAAATAAACGCCGGCCAAGCGCCAGAAGCGCCCCGGGGCGTTCGGCCGCCGGATGACGGGAACGGAGGTGGATGCGGCGGCGTCTGAGATGGACATGAGTTCCTTGCGCGAAGGCGTGGGCGATGCGGCGCGCACGAAGACAGCCCGTCCACAACGCGACGGAAAGCTGAGGGTTCCGTCGGAAGGGATGGAACCTTCCGAGCCCTGCGCTCGTTAGCGACGTATCGACTCCCTAAGGAACTCCCGATGTCCGCCCGCAGCGCCGCCTTGGCCTCTTATGATCCCAGAGAAATCTCCCGCTCCCAGCTTCCGACTCCCTCCGAGTGGGAAGCCTTCAGCCGTGAGATCACCGTCATTCTGGAAGATCCGGACCGCTTCTCCCCCAACCAGATCGATCGCTGGCGCCGCCTCGCTTGTTCGATCCAACGCTTCGTCCAGGACATCGCGGGTCCGGACGATCTGAGCCTCGCCGGAGAGGAAAGCCCGGAGGAGATTTGCCTGGCGAGACTGTCCGCGCGCCAAAGGCAGGTGATGGAGCTGGTAGTCGCCGGCCGCGCCAACAAGGCGATCGCGCATCTTCTGAACATCAGCCAGCGCACCGCGGAGAACCACCGCGCCGAGGTGATGAAGAAAACCGGGGCGCGCAGCCTGCCCGACCTGGTTCGCCTATCCTTGAAAGCCCGGCGCGGACGCGAAGATCCGTCCGCGCCCAGAATGGTCAGCGTCTCGAATTAAAGCCGCCGAATGGGATCCTTTCGATCCGCCCGCGCGTTGTTTCATCAGGCGCTTTGAGCGCCGCGCATCATCAGGAGCATGACATGAACAAAGATCGCATCGCCGGCGCCGCCAAACAGATCCAGGGCGCCGTGGAGTCAGCCGTCGGCGCCGCCACGGGCGACGCCAAGCTCAAGGCGGACGGGCAGGCCCACAAGCTTGAGGGCAAGATCCAGAACGCCGTCGGCGGAGTCAAAGACGCCTTGAAGAAATAACAGGCGAGATAACGGCCCGGCGGCCTCGCCGGGTCGATCAAATCGACATGCCGGAGCAGATTCATGACCACTATTTCGCTATTCGCGCGGACGCTTACCGTCAGCGCCCTCTCTCTCGGCGCCGTGCTGTTATGCCAGCCGGGCGAGGCCCAGGGAGTTCCTCAGGTCGTGGCGTTGGTCAAGATCGACCCGACCACCGTCGCAACTGGCTATCGCGCCTCGAAAATCCTGGGCGCGACCGTCCTGAACGAAGCCAACGAATCCATCGGCAAGATCGACGATCTGATCGTCAGCGAAGACGGCAAGACTCCTTTCGCCGTCCTTTCGGTCGGCGGATTTCTCGGCATGGGCGATCATTTGATCGCGATCCCTTACGCCTCGTTCAAGCTGGTCGATGGCAAGATCCTGTTGCCGGGCGCCACCAAGGATGAATTGAAGGGCCTCACTCCGTTCTTCTACGCCAAGATCTGAGTTTAACGCGTGGGATCGACGCCGGAGACTGCGGTCTTCGGCGCCGACGCCTTCGCGGGGAAGCGCCTTTGATGGGTAGGAAAGCCTCGCTCCTTTCGCTGGTCGCGGCGGTCGCCGCGCTGAC
>JBMLRS010000532.1:0-1700 GCA_049240905.1 Elsteraceae bacterium | reverse complement strand
CCGTCGCCGCGCGCGACGGGCGCCTATTGGGCGGCGCGGTCGGGTTCGATCCCGCCTATCGCGGGCCGGCCACCGCGCCCGACGCCGCCGTGCGGATCGAGGCGAAACTGTTCGATCGCGTGGCGGCGCTCGCCATCGGCCGCGCGATCGACGTGGTCGCAACGCGCCATGTGATCGAGCATGTGTCGGAGCCGGTCGGCTTCCTGAAGGCGATCGCGGCGGCGCTGCCGGAGGGCGAGCGAATCGCGCTGGTGGTCGAGACGCCCTGCGTCGAGTGGATCTTCCAGAACGACGTGCTGCAGGATTTCTTCTACGAGCACTGCAACTATTTCACGACCGACACGCTGGGTTTCGCCCTGGCGCGCGCCGGCTTCGCCGACATCCGGGTGGAGCATGTGTTCGACGGCCAGTATCTGCTGGCGACGGCGAAAAGCGGCGGCGACGCGCGCGTCGATTATCCCGCGAACGCGGCGGCGCGCGCGGAATCCTGCGCCCGCTTCGCCCGGACCGTGGCCGATCGCGCCGGCGATTGGACCCAGCGGATCGATCGCGCGGGCGGATCGGTCGCCTTGTGGGGCGCGGGGGCCAAGGGCGTGACTTTCGCCGGCGCAGTTGATCCCGACGCGCGGCGCATCGCTTGCCTGATCGACGTGAACCCGCGCAAGCAGGGCCATTTCGCGGCCGCCAGCGCCCATCCGATCCTGTCGCCGGAGCAGGCGGCGGCGGCGGGCGTGCGCACGGCCATCGTCATGAATCCGAATTATCGCGGCGAGATCGCCGCCACGGTGCAGCGTCAGGGCTGGCCGTTCGAGCTTTGGGAAGGATAAGGCCATGAAGCTGACCATCGACACATCGGCGAACCAGCTCACCATCACCGAGGACGGCGCGCCGGCGCGCACCATCCCCATCTACTCGACCGAGGGGTTCGAGGTGATCAGCGACCTCTGGGTTAAGGTCGGCTGGAACCAGAAATATTCCTACACCTTCTCCTGGATGGGCCGGCCGGTGATCCAGCTGCCGGAGGACATGATCCGCCTGCAGGAAGTGATCTGGAGCGTGCAGCCGGACGTGTTGATCGAGACGGGCGTCGCCCATGGCGGCTCGCTGATCTATTACGCCTCGATCTTCCAGGCGATGAACAAGGGCCGCGTGGTCGGGATCGACATCGAGATCCGCCCGCATAACCGCAAGGCGATCGAGGCCCACCCGATGGCGCACCGCATCGCCATGATTGAAGGCAGCTCGACCGACCCCAAGGTGGTGTCGGAAGCGCGCGGCCATATCAAGCCGGGCGAGACCACGCTGATCATCCTCGATTCCAACCACACCTATCAGCATGTGCTGGACGAGCTGCGCGCCTACGCGGACATGGTGACGGTCGGCAGCTACATCGTCGCGACCGACGGACTGATGGGCGAGGTCCATGACGTGCCGCGCGGCACGCCGGGCTGGATCACTGACAACCCCACCCGCGCCGCGCAGGATTTCGTGGCCGAGAACAAGAATTTCGAGCTGGTTCTGCCGGCGCCGGCTTGGCCGTTCAATGAATCCGAACTGAAGCGCACCCCGACCCATTGGCCGGGCGCCTGGGTGAAGCGGGTGAAGTAGCCCCCGCGCACCGGACACAAAAAAGGCCGGAGCGATCTCTCGCTCCGGCCTCTTTCGTTTTTGACGTTCAGTCGCCGATGATGGCGTAGGAC
>JBMLRS010000531.1:0-2927 GCA_049240905.1 Elsteraceae bacterium | reverse complement strand
GAACAGGCGGGAGGTTAGGGCGGTGATGATCGGCCCCCTGGAGCCCTGGCCCGCGCCGAACACCAGGACATAGGCGTAGAGCAGCCAGATCGACGGGTAGTGTCCCAGCAGCCAGAGCAGACCCATGCCCGAGGCGGTCAGCCAGAACGTGATCTCTCCCATGCGGCGTTGGCCCAAGCGGTCGGACAGAATGCCGAAGCCGAACATGCCCAAGGTCGCGACCAGGGCGTTGGCTCCGAAGGCGCTGGCGGCGGTCAGCGGCGCGAAGCCCACCTCGATCAGATAGGCGACGGTCTGGGTGGTGAGGCCGTACATCGAAACCGACGTGAAGAAATACACGCCGAACAGCGCCCAGAAGGCCCGCGTGCGGATGGCGCGGGCGAAGGTCCAGGTCGCGCCGCCATCGCCGCCGGCGGATCTTGAGGACGCCGGGCGGGATAAGGCGCGACCCCACGGAAACAGGATCACGACCAAGGCGGCGGGGATCAGCGTCAGCGCCAGCAGATGATAGGCCTCCCGCCATCCATAGGCTTCGACCAGGGCCTGAGCCAACGGGATCATCAGCAGCACGCCCAGCGCGGGGGCGCCGAACATCAACCCCGTGGCCATGCCCATCCTGCCGCCGAACCAACGTCCCACCAGCCCGGCATGGACGACGTTGCCCGAGCAGGCGACCCCGAAGCCGGCGGACAATCCAAGCGCCAGCTGGAACTGCAGCAGGCTGTCCAGATAGGGGGCCGAGATGAACGCCGCGCATAAAAGGGTCAGGCCCAGGCTCAAGACCGGTCGCGGCCCAAACCGATCGACCAGCGCGCCGACCAGAATGCCCGAAAGTCCCGTGGTCATCAGCGCGAGGCCGTAAATCCCGGTCGCCGAGGCGCGGCTCCAGTCGAACGTCTCGCTGAGGGGCAAGAGAAACACGACGAAGCTGTCGCCCAGACCGCGGCTGAAGACGTTGACCGAGCAGCAGGCCGCCAGCAGGGCCCAGCCGAAGCGGCTTGGGGTGGAAGGGGCGACGCTGGCTGGCGGGGAGGACATGACGGCCGGAACAAGAAGACGGCGGCGCGAATGTCCGCTCGGGACTCCTAGCATAGGCTCGGTCGCTTTGCCCTGCATTCTCCGCAGCCCAGGCCCCCATCGCAGGGCGTTGGAACCGGTCTCCGGACGAAACGCTGATGCGGCGCCAAGCCGTTTGCTATCCCCGGCCCTGCGCGGTAATGTCCCCGGCGTTTTCCCGCGCCCGCCTTTTGGCGGCGATCGAGGAGGACTCCCAGGCCGACAGCCGCCCCTTTAGGTAATTCCGACCGCTGTGACCGATGTTTTCCGCGAAGTCGACGAGGAAGTTCGTCGCGACCAACTGACCGCATTCCTGCGCCGCTACGGCGTGGCCTTACTCGCGCTCGCCGTTCTGATCGTGGCTGGCGTCGGCGCTTGGGTCTGGTGGCGTCAGCATCAGACCGCGCAGCGCGCCCAGCATGGCGTCGAGCTGTCTAAGGCGCTGACCCTGGCGCAGGCCGGCGACGCGAAAGCGTCGGCCGCCGCCGCCGCGGAGTTGGCCAGTAAGGCGTCTGACGATGGCTATGGGCTGCTCGCGCGCTTCCTGGAGGCGGCCGCGCTGTCAGAAACCGGCGATCGGGACGGAGCGCTCAAGAAGCTGGACGCGATCGCCGCCGATCGCAGCGCCGATCAGATGTTTCGGGATCTCGCGGTCCTGCGCGGGGCCTATCTGCGCGTCGATCAGGAGCCGGCGGCGGCTTTCGCCCAACGCGTCGCGCCCTTGCTGGTGGAAGGCGGCGTCTGGCGCTTCAGCGCGCTGGAGCTGTCGGCCCTGTCTTCGATCCGGGCCGGCGACAAGGCGGCCGCGACCGCGACCTTGAAGAAAATCACTGATGACGCCGCCGCGCCTTCCGGCCTTCGCGCCCGCGCGGCGGAGCTTCTTTCAAGCCTGGGCGGTTAATTGATGACGACTATCCTGCGGACTGCCGGTGCGGCGCCTTGGGCCTTGGTTCTGCTGATCGCCCTGAGCGGCTGTAGCCTGAAGGATCAGTTCTTCGGCGAAACCGGGCCGCCGCCGCTGCCCGGCCAGCGCATCGCGATCCTGCAGAGCGCCCGGACGATCGACCCTTCGCCCGAGATCGAGACGATGGCTGTCCGGCTGCCGCGCCCGCAGCGCAATTCCGACTGGGCGCAAGCCGGCGGCGCGCCCGACCATGCGATGCATCATCTGGATCTGCCGGAGACGGTGAGCGAAGCGTGGCGCGCCAGCGTCGGGTCGGGCTCCAGCAGCAGCGCGTTTCTTTATAATTCACCGATCATGGCGGATGGCCGACTCTACGCGATCGACGCCGACGGCAATTTGACCGCTCTCGACGCGATTAACGGCCGCCGGCTTTGGCAGGTCGACACCACGCCTGATAATGAAGGGTCGGCGATCGTGGCCGGCGGCGTAGCGTCGGCTGGGGGCAGGGTCTACGTGGCGAGTGGCTACGCCGAAGTGATCGCCTATGACGGCGCGACAGGGCGGCAGATCTGGCGCCAGTCGACCCCGGCGCCCATGCGCTCGGCCCCCACCATCAGCGCGGAACGCGTCTTCGTCATCACCGTGGAGAACCAGTTGATCGCCTTGGCGGCGGAAGACGGCCGCCGGCTCTGGACGCACGCCGGCGTCGGCGAGACCGCCGGCCTGCTTGGCGGCGCAAGCGCGGCGGTCGATGGCAACGTGGTTCTGGCTCCCTTCAGCTCCGGCGATCTCTTCGCCTTGCGCCTGGACACTGGCCGGGTCGTCTGGTCGGAATCCCTGACCTCGGCCCGACGAATCGACGCCGTTTCCGGCCTCGCCAACATCAGGGCGCGGCCCGTGATCGATCGCGGCGTCGTCTACGCCATGAGCAACGCCGGTCGCTTCGCAGCCATCAGCCTGCGCACGG
>JBMLRS010000530.1:0-2747 GCA_049240905.1 Elsteraceae bacterium | reverse complement strand
TGTTGATCAGGTTGATGCCCTGATACGAGGCGGCGTTCGCCAGGTTGTCGATCTGCGTGAGCAGCGTGTTGTACTGCGTCACCAATGAATTTGACTGCGCGGCGGTCGTGGCGTTCGCCAGGCTCGACAAGATGCCTTGGACGCTTTGCACCAGCTTCGTGATCGACTGCACGCCGCTGATCGCCGTCTCGATGATGTTCGAGGTCTGGGTGATGTTGCTCTGCGCGGTGATGTTGTTTTCGGCCCTTTTGGTCAAGGCCTGCGCGGCGAAGAAGGCGGCCGCGTCGTCGATCGGCTTGTTGACCTTAAGGCCAGTCGACAGACGGTTCGAGGTGCGCTGCAGGAGCGACTGAGTCGTCTGCAGGGCCAGCAGGTTCGAACGGGTGCCGAGGCTGAGATTAATAGAAGACATGTGAACAGTTCCACTTCTGGGGCTGAAATCAGCGCGTTCTGCGCCGAAAAGCGCGATGGCGGATGCCTCGCGTCTCTCGAAGTAACAGCAAATTAAAAATTAGAAAGCGTGAATCATCAGTCAATAAAAAATAGACGGATAATTTCATAGTGTAGGAAAAATATTTATCGACACAAACTTTTTGTTTGAAACAAATAAAATAAATATTTAAATCTACTGATTTACAAGTAGATTAACTATATATCCAATAAGGATCATATTTGGTATTTTTTATGAATCAAAAGAGAGGAAATGCGGTGGAAAAAATGGATAATCGATTATTTCGAACGCATCGCGTGGTTTGTTCTGTCTCTGATCATGGCGGAGGTCCACGCGCGGCGGTCGTCGTCGGGGGCGCGAGGAAGCGTATAGGCATCGGTGTTCGCCGCGGATATTGTGCCGCGTCGGGGCGCTCGGCCCTGGCCGCCCCACTGTCGGATTCTGGCTATGCCTTTGAAGTTATCGTTGAAGCCCCACGAGCGGTTGCTGATCAACGGCGCCGTGATTGAGAACGGCGGCACCCGGACCGAATTGACCCTGCATAACCGCGTCTCCGTGCTGCGTCAGAAGGACATCATGCGGGAGGACGCGGCCGACACGCCGGCCAAGCGCATTTGGTTCGTGGTCCAATTGCTGTATATCTCCAGTGAGAATCGCACACAGCTTCTTGGCTTGTTTCATCAGTTGGTCGCGGAGATGGTGGTCGCGAGCCAGAGCAGCGTGGAGTTGCTGCTGGAGATTAGCCGCCGCGTCACGGCGGGCGACTACTACGCCGCGCTGCAGACCTGTAGAAAACTGATCGAGCACGAAACTAGGATCTTCGAGCATGCAGCAAGGCAGCGTACAGGCTTATAACCGCAGCCAGACCTTTGGCGACAATCCGCAAGAGACGGTCGCGAAATCCCTGCTGGAGGCCGCCCGTCGCATGACCGACGTCGCCGCCGCCCCTGACGACGACGATCAGTTCGACTCCGCGTTGCTGTTGAATCTTCGGCTGTGGTCGATGATCGCGGCCGACATTCTGAACCCCGAGAACACGATGCCGCCGGAGGTCAAGTCGAACCTGCTGAGCCTTCATCGCTTCGTCGACAATCATACCTTTGACGTTTTGAGCGATCGCGATCCCGGCAAGCTTCAGGTCTTGATCAACATCAACCGCAACATCTCCTCAGGCATCAGCGCGGCGGCGGCGGCGGGGGAAGCCGCCGCTGAGGGCGGCGAGTGATCGAGAGGCGATTCGCGCACCTGGAGTTTCAGGCGCGAAGCTGCAGCCCGGCCGCGATCGCCAAATCGATTCGGTCTTGCGGCTGCGCTCTGGTTCGCGGCGCCTTGTCCCCCGCGGTGATGACTTATCTGGGCGACGTCATGCCGTTGATGTTTCGCTACATCGACGTGCGGGAGACATACGCCCACTACAAGATCGACCAGCCCGACGCGCCGAAGCCCTTCCGAGCCTCCTTGATCCGCTTCGACGTGTTGCCGGGCTTCAGCAAAATGATCGAGCTGGAGGTGATCGACTTCCTGTTTGGCGCGATCGACCGCTCGATCCTGACCCAGGTCAATCTCGCCTATTTCCCCGGTCAGGTCTTCGGGCTGCGGTCAAAGATGAGCATCGCGCGGCGGCAAAGCCCGGTGGCCGACGAGAACACCCTGCCGTTTCATCAGGACGGCACGAACTATGTGGATCTCGACTTCTTGAATTTCTGGATCCCTGCGACGCCGGCGGGCGGCGACGCGCCGGGCCTGGAGCTGGTCCCGGTCGCCTTGGGAGAGACGCTTGAGGTCACGACGGGGCCGTCGACATATCCCACCATCGAACTTGACGAGGCCAGCGTCGCGGCGCGTTTCGGCGGCGACAACTTCTTTCATCCGGTGATGCAGCCCGGCGACGTGCTGATCATGAACCAGCACACCGTGCACCGAACCTACACGCCGCCCGGCGCGACGCGGGAGCGCTTCAGTTTCGAAGTCCGCGTCGGCGTGGCCTAGAGGCCAGCGTGGGGCAGGGGCGAACCGAAAAGCAGACGGTGTGAAAAGCTTGCGAATCTGCTAAACCCATCCCGTGCAAATCGGCGTCTGGCCAATCTGTAACGTCTTCGAACCAAGGGATTGCTATGAGCAAAACAGAAACCGCCATCGATGGCGCGGTCGACAGCGTCAACAAGACGCTGAAGGAATTTCAGCTTAACATCACTAATGCGTTCAATCAGATGTACACCCACGTCGAGACGATGGCCGCGCATATCATCGTGCTGGAATCGTTGATTGGTGATTTGGCGGCCAAGGCCGGCGTGGA
>JBMLRS010000529.1:0-2076 GCA_049240905.1 Elsteraceae bacterium | reverse complement strand
CCGGCAATCCAGCTTGCCGATCGTCCGCACCATCAGCATCACCTTCATTGAATTCTGGCGCGGCGTGCCGATCATCACCGTGATCTTCCTCGCCTCGCAGCTGCTGCCGCTGATTCTGCCCAGCGGGGTGGACGTCAACAAGCTGGTGCGCGCGCTGATCGGCCTCGCCCTGGTCGTCGCGGCCTATATGGCGGAGGTCGTGCGCGGCGGCCTCGCCGCATTGCCGAAGGGGCAATATGAGGCGGCGGACGCCCTGGGGCTCAACTACTGGCAGGCGACAAGGCTGATCGTGCTGCCGCAGGCGCTGCGCACCTCGATTCCCGGATTGGTGAACGAATTCATCGCCCTGTTGAAGAACACCACCCTGGTGCTGATCGTCAGCCTGTTCGACCTGTTGGGCATCGTGCAGGCCGCGCTCGCCGATCCGAAATGGGTCGGCCTCACCCATGAAGGCTATCTGTTCGCCGGCTTGACCTTCTGGATCATCTGTTTCGGGCTCTCCCGTTGGAGCCTCAATTTGGAAAATCGACTGGGCCTGGGCAAACGATGATGACGCAAGACTTGGACGCCGCGCGCGCGAGCCGCCTGTTGCTGGAAATCGGCGCGGTGCATATCCGCCCCAGCCAGCCTTTCACCTACACCTCCGGCCGGGTTGGTCCGGTTTATGTCGATTGCCGCAAGGTGATCAGCTTCCCGCGCGCGCGCCGGGCGCTGATCGGCATGATGGCGGACCGGGTGGAACGCGAGATCGGCCTGGAGTCCTTGGAGGCCGTCGCCGGCGGGGAGACCGCCGGCATCCCCTACGCCGCCTGGCTGTCGGACGCGCTCAGCCTGCCGATGCTCTATGTCCGCAAGAAGCCCAAGGGTTTCGGCCGCAACGCGCAGATCGAGGGCGAATTCGCGCCCGGCGCGCGCGTGCTGCTGGTCGAGGATCTGTCGAACGACGGCGGCAGCAAGATCACCTTCGCGGAAGCCATGCGCAAAGCCGAGGCCGTGGTGAGCGACTGTATGGTCGTGTTCTCCTACGAGGCGCCCGGCGCGCGCGAAACAATGGCCAAAAGTGGCCTTCGCCTGCACGCCCTGGCGAACTGGAGCAGCGTGCTGGCGGCCGCGATCGACGGTGGCCGCATCCAACCCGGCGACGCCGAAATCGTGCGCGCCTTCCTGGCGGATCCGGTCGCCTGGTCGGTCGCCCATGGCGGAAAGGATTAAGTGCATGAGCCTGGTCAGCCGCGTCGAAGCCGAGGATCTGCCGGAAGATCTGGCCGCGATCTATCGCCGCTACGTCACCAGCTACGGCGATTTCGCCAATCAGGCGGCGGCTTTGGCCCATGTGCCCGAGGCGGTTCGCCACATCATGCCGATGCTGATGGAGATGAAGGCGGCGGCCCGGGTGAAGCCCCGGCATCTAGAGCTGGTGCTGGTCGCGGTGAGCCAGTTGAACGCCTGCCACTACTGCGTCGCCCATCACGCGCCGAAGCTGCAGGTCACCGGCCTCAGCGCGGCCGGGGTGGAGCGGCTGTTGGATTTCGCCGATCATCCGGAGTTGGACGCGGTCGACAAGCTGATCGTCGAGTACGCTGCTTGCGTGACGCGCGACGCCAACCGCGTTCCCACGCGCGTCACCAAGGCGATGCGCGCGCATTTCAGCGAGGCGCAGATGGTAGAGCTGACTTTCCGGATCGCCCTCACGACCTTCTTCAACAAGTTCACCGAAGCCCTCCAGGTCGAGGAAGAGAGCGTGCCGGCCTGACCGGCTGAGGCGCGGGGACGCGCGATGGCCCGGAGCTTGCGAACCGTGACGCCATGATCGCCGCCTTCGCCCTGCTGTTCTGCTGCCAATTGCTGGGAGAGATCCTGGTCCGCGCGACCGGATTGCCGGTTCCGGGCCCGGTGATCGGCTTGCTGGCGTTGCTGGCCCTGATCTGGCGACGCGGCGGCGTGAGCGAGGATCTCGACAAGATTTCAGGCGCGTTGCTGCGGCATCTCTCGCTGCTGTTCGTCCCCGCCGGCACGGGCGTGATGGTGCACGCCGCGCGGCTCAGCGACGAAGACCTGGCGATCGGCGTCACCTTG
>JBMLRS010000528.1:0-1862 GCA_049240905.1 Elsteraceae bacterium | reverse complement strand
CGAGAAGCCCACGCGGCGCGGCGCGGTGTTCTGGGCGCGGCGCGGCGATGGGGCGGTGCTCTTGGTGCGCCGGCCGGAAAAGGGCCTGCTGGGCGGCATGATGGGCTTGCCGACCACGGAATGGGCCCCAGATTTCGATCCAGCCGACGCCTTGGCGAAACCACCTTTGCCAGGCCCCTGGCGCAGGATCGACGGGCTGGTGCGCCACACCTTCACCCATTTTCATCTGGAGCTGACCGTGTTCGCTGTGAAGCTTCGCCTGGGCGACCCCAAGCATGGGATCTGGAAACAGCCCGAGCAATTTCATGAGGTCGCCATCCCCACGCTGTTCGCCAAGGCGATCCGCCACGCCCAGAAGAATGGCGGCTGATGTCGGCTGAAACCCCGATCGCCGTGGTGATCGGCGCGACCGGGGGCATCGGCCGCGCCTTCGTCGCCGCCCTGGAGGGTGATCCGCGCTACGCAAAAGTGATCGCGCTGGGCCGGACGACCGGCCCGGCGCTGGATCTGACCGATGAGGAGAGCGTGAAGGCCGCCGCCGCGTTCGCATCGAGCCAAGGCGCGCTTCGCTTGGTGGTGGACGCCACCGGCCTGCTGCATGCGCCGGGCGTGGAGCCGGAGAAAAGCTGGCGAGCGATCGATCCCGCCGCGATGGCGCAATCCTTCGCGATCAACGCGATCGGCCCGGCGCTGCTGATGAAGCATTTCCTGCCGCTGCTCCCGCGTGAGGGGAAGGCCGTGTTCGCGACGCTGTCGGCCAAGGTCGGCAGCATCGGCGATAACAATCTGGGGGGATGGTACAGCTATCGGGCCGCGAAGGCGGCGTTGAACCAGCTGGTTCACACGGCGGCGATCGAGCTGAAGCGATCGCGGCCGGAGGCGCTCTGCGTCGCGCTGCATCCGGGCACGGTGGACACCGGCCTGTCCGCGCCCTTCGCCAAGGCGGGGCTGGAGGTGCAGACGCCTGAGGCATCCGCCAAGCAGATGCTGGCCGTGCTGGATGGCTTGGGCGCCGCGCAGTCCGGCGGGTTCTTCACTTATCGGGGCGAGGCGCTGCCCTGGTGATGAAGTCGGTGAAGGCGTTCAGCGGCAAGGCCTTGGAGAACAGCCAGCCCTGCGCCTCGTCGCAGCCAAGCCGCGCCAGACGGTCGAACTGATCCTGGTCCTCGATCCCCTCCGCGACGATCTTCAGGCCGAGGCCGCGTCCGAGCCCGACGATGGAGGCCGCGACCGCGCGCGCGTCCGCGCTGGTTGAGAGATCCACCACGAAGCTGCGGTCTATCTTCATCTTGGCGACGCGGAACCGGCGCAGATAACTCAGCGACGAATAGCCGGTGCCGAAATCATCGATCGACAGCGACAGGCCGAGCGCGGTCAGCCGCTCGAAGATCGCGATCACCGCCTCGACATCCTCCATCACCGCGCTTTCGGTGATCTCCAGCTCCAGCAGGGAGGCCGGCAGGCCGCTCTCCTCAAGCAGCGCCGCGACCATCTCCACCAGATCCGGATCGCGCAATTGATGAGCGGACAGATTGACCGCGACCGGGATGTCCTTGCCGAAATCACGCCGCCAGCCGGCCGCGTCGAACACCGCGCGGCGCAGCACCTGCCGACCCAACTGGCTGATCAGGCCGGTCTGCTCCGCCAACGGAATGAACCGATCGGGCGGGATATTGCCGACGCCCTCCACGCTCCAGCGCACCAGCGCCTCGGCGCCGGCCACCTCCCCGGTCGCCATCGCGATCTTGGGCTGGTAGTGGACCTGAAACGCCTCCGTGCGCAGCGCCTCGCGCAGCCGCTCCAGCATCACCGCGCGCGCCTCCATCTCCGCCCGGAAGCTGGCGTCGAAGGCGCGGTGCGCG
>JBMLRS010000527.1:3994-4980 GCA_049240905.1 Elsteraceae bacterium | reverse complement strand
CGACGGTCTTGACCCGCTCGGCCTCCAGGAACTCGGCGGCGTCCTCCTTGATGTGGAGGATGATGGTCGTGCCATAGGTCGCGCGCTCGGCCGGGGCGATCTTGAAGGAGCCGCGCCCGTCCGAGCTCCAGGACCAGGCGGCGTCCGATCCCACATGCCGGGAGATCACCTGGACATGATCGGCGACCATGAAGGCGGAATAGAAGCCGACGCCGAACTGGCCGATCATCGACAGGTCCGGCTTCGCTTCGCCTTTGAACTGCGCCATGAAACGGCCGGTGCCGGAGCGGGCGATGGTGCCGAGATTATCGACCAGCTCCTCGCGGGTCATGCCGACGCCGTCGTCGGCGATGGTCAGCGTCTTCGCCGCTTGATCGGCCTGCAGCGTGATGCGCGCGGTCGAGGCGCCAACGCCAATCGAGGCGTCGGTCGCGGAGAGGTAGCGGAGCTTGTCCGAAGCGTCCGAGGCGTTGGAGATCAACTCGCGCAGGAAAATCTCGCGCTCGCTGTAGAGCGCGTGGGCGACGATATCCAACAGTCGGCTGACTTCGGCCTGGAAGGCCATGGTCTCGCCCACGCCAGCGGAAGAGGGCGCTGCGGACGCAGGCGCATCGATCGAATCGGCAGACGTCATCGCAATCCTGATTCAATAGGGTTGAATGGAAGGCCTATGACCTATTCACCAAGCCCCCCAGTTTCAACCGGGAATCGTTCGGATCGACGATAAAAACCTTGCAGATTTTACGGTTTTCGATTGGCGGCCTGCATCAACACGGTGATGTCGACGCCGTTGATCAGGATGCGGCCGTCCGGCGTCGCCTCGATCTGGTAGTCGAGTCGCGGGCGCCCCCCCACCAAGCCCGCGGGCGTTCCCAAGCCCCGGAGCAAAGCCCCGACCAATGCCGCCGGCTGCGCCAGTTACGACCAGTTCCCCAACTTCGAAGCCCGCGGCGAAGTCGGGGCATCCTGCGCCCTGACGCTCGAGG
>JBMLRS010000527.1:0-3984 GCA_049240905.1 Elsteraceae bacterium | reverse complement strand
AGTCGAGTCGCTGGCGCCCGCCCACCAAGCCGGCGGGCTTGCCGCAGCCGCGGAGCAAGTGCTGGACGATGGCCGCCTGCTGCGCCTGCCGGTTGCCGGGAATGTCCGACAGGCGCTTGATCGCGTCGTCGATGCCTTTGGCCGTGACGTCGATCACAACCCGTTCCTGGGCCTTCGCCGGAGTCGCCGACGCGGCGAAGACGACCAGGGACAAGGCGATAAGAAACTGTTTCATGAAACCCGCTCCAATTCTGCGATAGCCACCATATAGACACCGTCGGCTTGCGGATCACCGCCGTCGCGATAGGTTTATGAGGCTATGACTGTTCTCGCCGACCGTTCTCGCGTCACGGCAGTGTTGGGACCCACCAACACTGGCAAGACCTATCTGGCGATCGAACGCATGCTTGGCCATGCCAGCGGCATGATCGGCTTTCCGCTCAGGCTATTAGCGCGGGAGAACTATGACCGCATCGTGGCGCTGCGCGGCGCGGGATCGGTCGCGCTGATCACCGGCGAGGAGCGGATCCTGCCGAAAAATCCCCGCTGGTTCGTCTGCACGGTCGAAGCCATGCCTGTGGATAAGCCTGTGGATTTCCTGGCGGTGGACGAGATCCAGCTGGCCGCCGATCCAGAGCGCGGCCATGTGTTCACCGATCGGCTGCTGCATGCCAGAGGACGGCACGAGACCATGGTGATGGGGTCGGAGACGATCCGCCCGCTGCTGCGCCATCTGCTGCCGGAGGTGGAGTTCGTCACCCGCTCGCGGCTCTCAAAATTGACCTATCTGGGGCCGAAGAAGCTGACCCGCCTGCCGCCGCGCAGCGCGGTCGTCGCCTTCTCCGCGGCCGAGGTTTACGATCTGGCCGAGATGATGCGCCGGCAGCGTGGCGGCTGCGCGGTGGTGCTGGGCGCGCTGTCGCCCCGGGCGCGCAACGCCCAGGTCGCGATGTTCCAGTCCGGCGAGGTCGATTATCTGGTCGCCACCGACGCGATCGGCATGGGGCTGAACATGGATCTGGACCATGTCGCCTTCGCCCGGCTCTCCAAGTTCGACGGCTACGCGCCACGACGCCTCTCCCCCTCGGAGATCGCGCAGATCGCCGGCCGCGCGGGGCGTAACGCGCGCGACGGCACGTTTGGACCGACCGGCGAGGTGGGGCCGTTCGACCCCGACCTGATCGAGGCGATCGAGAGCCACAGCTTCGAGTCTTTGAAGACGCTGAGCTGGCGCAACAGCGACCTGGATTTCCGCTCGGTCGGCGCGCTGCTGCAGAGCCTGGACCGCCACGCGCCGGATCGATGCCTGCAGCGCAAGCGCAACGCGGAAGATCACCGCGCGCTGGCCGCCCTCGCCCGCAAAGCCGACGGCGCGCCGACCGCGCAAGGCCGCGCGGCGGTGCGGCTGCTGTGGGAGGTCTGCTCGATCCCGGACTTCACCAAGCTGCTGTCGGACGGGCATCTGCGCCTGCTCTCGACGATCTACGAGCATCTGGCGAAGCCGCCGGGCCGCCTGCCGCCGGAGTGGGTGGAGGGGCAGATGGCGCGGCTGGACCGCACGGACGGCGAGATCGACGCGCTGAGCGCGCGCATCAGCCATATCCGCACCTGGACCTACATCACCCATCGCGCGGACTGGCTGGCGGATTCCGCGGGCTGGCAAGAGCGCGCGCGCGGGATCGAGGATCGCCTGTCCGACGCGCTGCACGCCTGCCTGACCCAGCGCTTCGTGGACAAGCGCGGCGCCTTCCTGGTGCAGCGGCTGAAGGACCCGACCGAGCTTTTGGCCGGCGTGCGGCGCGACGGCGAAGTGATCGTGGAGGGCCATCCGGTCGGCCGGCTGAAGGGCTTCACCTTCGAGATCGACGCGGATTGCTCCGGCGTCGACGCCAAGCGCTTGGCGACCGCAGCCCGCCGCGCCCTGGCGGAGGAGATCGCGACCCGCGTCGCCGATCTGGCCGCGGCGCCGGACGCCGCCTTCACTTTAACGCCCGCCGGGGAAATTCTGTGGCGACGCACCGTCGTGGCGCGGCTGCGCGCGGGCCCGACCGCCTTCACCCCGGGGATCGAGCCGGTGACCAGCGACCTGCTGGGGCCACCGGCGCGCGCGCGGCTGCAGGCGCGGCTGTTGGCCTGGATGACCACGAAGATCGAGGCCGTCTTCGCGCCCCTGTTCGGCCTGCGCGCGCTGACGCTGTCGGGGCCGGCGCGAGGTCTGCTGCATCATCTGATCGAGGGCGTGGGCTACGCCGACCCCAAGGCGATCGCGGCGCAGATCGAGGGCCTGAGCGCGGCGGATCGCGACGCCCTGACCGGCCAGGGGCTGCGGCTGGGGCAGGAGACCGTCTATTGCAAACCGCTGCTGACTACGGCGGCGATGCGGCTGCGCCTGCTGCTGCTGGCCACATATCACGGCGTAAAGGCGACCCCGGTTCCGCGCCAGGTTGGTGCGAAGCGGACGCGGCCGGAGTCCGAGGCGGACGGGCAACTGCTCTGGCTCGCGGGCTATCGCATCGCCGGGCCCGTGGCGCTGCGCGCAGATCGCGTGGAGCAGGTGGCGGCGCTGCTGCGCAAGACCGACGCGGCGACTCCCCTGCCCGCCAGCCAGGATCTCGCGGACGAGATCGGCTGCGATCTGGCGGAGTTGAGCGCGGCGCTGGCCGCTTTCGGCTATCGCCCGCAGCAGAGCGGGGCCGTGCTGACCTTCCGCCTGCGCCGTCCGAAAATGCCGCCGGCCGCCGCGCCGCCGCCGTCGGATTCCCCCTTCGCCAGTCTGGCGCGGCTCAGGTTCGCGGGCGCATGAGCGAGCCGAAGGAGGGGGCGGCGGACGGCCAGCGGCTGGACAAGTGGCTGTGGTGCGCGCGTTTCTTCAAAAGCCGCTCCCAAGCCGCCGCCTTGCTGGCGGACGGGCGGCAGCGGCTGTCCGGCCGGCTGATCGAGAAAGCGAACGCCATCGTGCGCCCTGGCGACGTGCTGACCTTCCCGCAAGGCAACGACATCCGCGTGGTGCGGGTCCAGGCGACCGCTACGAGACGAGGCCCGGCGACAGAGGCGCGCCAGCTTTACGAAGACCTGACGACAGCGCCCGACGGAAAATGACGCTGAGATTGTTGGCGGGCATCTCCACCACTTCAGCCAGCATCAATCCCACCTCGTTCGCATGCTCCGCGACTTCGTCCAGATCACGAAGGCCCCAGGCGGGATTGCGCGCGCGCAGATCGGCGTCGAACGCCTCATTGCTGAAGGCGGTCTGCACGCCGGCCCGGATGAAGGGGCCGTAGAGGAACAGGAAGCCGTCCATGGTCAGCGACTCGGCGGCGCCCTCCAGCAGGCCCAGGCAGGCGTTCCAGGGCGAGATATGGATCATGTTGATCGAGATCACCGCATCGAACGGCCCTTCCGGCCAGGGGCCGACCGAGACGTCCAACCCCAACGGCTTGCGGACGTTGCGCAGGTCCATCGCCTCGATCCAGGCGGCGATGCTGGATCGAGCGCCCGGATCAGGATCGCTGGGCTGAAACTGAAGGCCGGCGAACCGCTCGGCGAAATGGCAGACATGCTCGCCCGTGCCGCTGGCGACCTCGAGCACCAGGCCGCTGGACGGCAGATGCTCCGCCAGCACGTCGGCGATCGGCCCGCGATTGCGAAGGGCGGAGGGCGCGTACCGGCGCTTTTCGTCTATTTCGTTCATAGTCGATACCCTATCACAACCGGAATGCGGCGTCGGCGTTTTGCGCAGGGCTGAACCGACGTACGGGCTTGTTTAGCGACGCGCCTTCGCATAAATAGCGCCCCTTCGCCTTAATGATGAATCGGGGAGCCTTGCCATGACCTACGTCGTCACCGAGTCTTGCATCAAGTGCAAGTACATGGACTGCGTCGAGGTATGCCCCGTCGACTGTTTCTATGTCGGCGACAATATGCTGGTGATCCATCCCGACGAATGCATCGATTGCGGCGTGTGCGAGCCGGAATGCCCGGCCG
>JBMLRS010000526.1:0-1072 GCA_049240905.1 Elsteraceae bacterium | reverse complement strand
AATTGCGGTCGTCATGGGTGATCGCCCCGATCGGGCAGGTCGCCTCGCAGGTGTTGCAGCGGATGCAGATCTCCGGATCGATCAGATGCTGCTGAATGATTTCGGCTTCTAGGGTCGCTGACATTCAGTCGCTCGCTCCCTCACCCTTCGACAGGCTCAGGGTGAGGAGAAAAAAGACGGGCCAAACATCCTCATGCTGAGCCTGTCGAAGCTTCGCTCTTCGAAAGGCTCTGGGCGAGGGAAAAGGACTAATTGAACCGCACGTAATCGAAATCAACCGGCTGGCGGTTGATGCCGATCATCGGCGGGGCGATCCAGCCGGCGATCTTGCCGGGCGTCACCACGCGGCCCATCAGGCTGGCGACGAAGGCGCGGTCCTCGGCGGTCGGCAACCAGGAAGAGACGTTCGCGCGCCATTCCTCTTCGCTCACCACCCGGCCGTCAGGGGAGACCTTCACGCCCGAAAGCGCGCCGATGTTGCGGTGGAACGCCTTGTGCGGAACGGTCAGGCGCATCGGCAGCTCCGCCTTGGCCAGCACCTTGTTCCAGCGTTCGACCCCGGCGACCGAGTCCTTGATGAAATCATCGCGCAACACTTCGTTCAGCGCGTTCAGCATCGGGGCCTGCTTTTCGATCAGCTTGCCGTCCTTGGCCTCCAGCACCGTATAGGTCTGGTCCTTCAGCACATGGTCGTCCTGGCGCTTGCCTTCCTCGTACCGGCCCTTGATGCCGGTCGAATAGAAGATCGCGGCGTTGGAGGATTGATCGGCGCCGAACAGGTCGATCGTGACGCTGTAGTGGAAGTTCAGGTAGCGCTGGATGGTCGGCAGGTCGATCACGCCGGCCGCGCGCAGGGTCGCCACATCATCCGTCTTCAGCTCGTTCATCACCTGCGCGGTGCGCTGGATCACGCGGGACACGCCGCTCTCGCCCACGAACATGTGGTGGGCTTCTTCGGTCAGCATGAATTTGGTGGTGCGCGCCAGCGGATCGAAGGCGCTTTCCGCCAGGGCGCAAAGCTGGAACTTGCCGTCGCGGTCGGTGAAGTAGGTGAACATGAAGAAGCTCAGCC
>JBMLRS010000525.1:0-3474 GCA_049240905.1 Elsteraceae bacterium | reverse complement strand
GGATGGGTTCGACCCCGCTGGGCAAACCGCACCCCTACTGCCTGCTGCAGGCGGCCTATCCTCAGGAGAGCGCCGAGACGCTGTGCGCCGCTCCTTGGGTCGAACGGCCCTGGCTGGTCTATGTCGGTGACGCCGGCAGCGATCTGGGCTGCGCGAAGGCGGCGGGCGCGCAGAGCTGGATGGTGCTGACCGGCTGCGCCGATCCTGATCGGGCCGAAGAACGTCGCCAACTCTTCCAGACCCAAGGCGCCACGCGGGTGGAGCGGGACGTGCTGGGTTGTCTGGAATCTCTGGTGGGAGCGCTGACATGAGGCTTGCGATCGTCGCCAGCGCCGTGGGCAATCTGGCTTCCGTTCAGGCGGCGGTGGAGCGCCTGGGCGCGCCCTATGATCTGACCGTGGATCCCGATGTGATCCGCGCCGCCAGCCACGTGATCTTCCCCGGCGTCGGCGCCGCGAAGGCCGCGATGGCCGACGTCGACGCCAAGGGGCTGCGCGCGGTTCTGCAGGGCCTGAAGCAGCCTCTCCTGGGCGTCTGCTTGGGAATGCAACTGCTCTATGAGGGCTCGTCGGAAGGCGGCGGGATCGACTGCCTGGGGCTGATCCCGTCGCGCATCGAGCTGCTGCCGGATCGCGGGCTGACCATCCCGCATATGGGGTGGAACCAGCTGACCCTGAAGCAGGCCGATCACCCGCTGCTGCGTGGCGTGAACAACGGCGACTACGTCTATTTCGTGCATTCCTTCTACGCCCCGGTGGGCGCGGAGACCTTGGCCTCCGCCGATCATGGCGTCGAGCTTTCGGCGGTCGTGCAGCGCGGCAATGTCTATGGCTGCCAGTTTCATCCAGAGCGGTCGGGGCCGGTCGGCGCCCGGATCCTCGCCAATTTCCTGGAGCTCTGAATGGTCATCTATCCCGCCATCGACCTCTTGGATGGGCGCTGCGTGCGGCTGCTGCAGGGCGATTTCGACGCGAAGACCGAGTTCAGCGACGATCCCGTCGGCGTGGCGCAGGGGTTTTTCGGCGCGGGATCGGAATGGATCCACATGGTCGATCTGTCCGGCGCGAAGGCCGGAAAACCGGTGCAGACCGAGCTGATGCGCAAGGTCGCGGCCAGCACGAAGGCCAAGATCCAGTCCGGCGGCGGCGTGCGCGACGCGGACGCGATCGAGACCTTGCTGGATCTGGGCGTCACGCGCGTGATCGTCGGCAGCAAGGCGGTCAGCGATCCGGCGACGGTGAGCCAATGGCTGCGGCGATTCGGGCCGGAACGGATCCTTCTGGCGCTGGACGTGCGGATCGAGGACGGCATGCCCTACGCCGCCACGCATGGCTGGGTGAAGGGCAGCGGCAAGTCGCTCTGGGCCGTGATGAACGCCTATACCGATTTCCCGCCGGTTCATGTGATGTGCACGGACATCGGCCGGGACGGCATGATGACCGGCCCCAACATCTGGCTCTATGAAGTGATCAAGGAACGCTATCCGGACCTGCGGCTGCAGGCCTCCGGCGGCGTCTCCTGCCTGGAGGATCTGTCCGCGCTGCGCCGCTCCGGCCTGGTGTCCGGCGTGATCGTGGGCAAGGCGCTCTACGCCGGCAAATTCACGATTCAGGAGGCCCTCGCATGCTAGCGCGTCGGATCATTCCCTGCCTGGACGTAAAGGATGGCCAGGTCGTCAAAGGCGTGCGGTTCCGCGATCATGAAGTGGTCGGCGACGTGCTGGATCTGGCGCAGCGCTACAGCGACGAAGGCGCGGACGAGCTGGTGTTCTACGACATCACCGCCAGCGCCGATCAGCGCCGCGTCACCCGCGCCTGGGTCGAGGCGACCGCGCGTCGGCTGACCATCCCGTTCTGCGTCGCCGGCGGCATTCGAAGCCTGGAGGACGCGCGCGACTGCTTGAACAACGGGGCCGACAAGATCTCGATCAATTCCCCCGCCCTGGAGCGGCCGGAGCTGATCGACGAGCTGTCCGCCCATTTTGGCGCGCAATGCGTGGTGATCGGCATCGACAGCTTCGAGCAGGACGGCGACTATGTCGTTCATCAGTATACCGGCGATCCGGACAAGAGCCGCGCCACCCGCCGATCGACGATGGACTGGATCGCGGAGGTCTCCGCGCGCGGGGCGGGCGAGATCGTGCTGAATTGCATGAACCAGGATGGCGTGCGCAAAGGCTATGACCTGAAGCAGCTCGCCATGGCGCGCGCGGCCACCAAGCTGCCGCTGATCGCCTCAGGCGGGGCGGGGACATCCCAGGACTTCGCTGACGTTTTCCAGCAGGCCAACGTTGACGGCGCTTTGGCCGCCAGCGTCTTCCACAAGAATCTGATCCAGATCGCCGACCTCAAGGCGTTCCTGATCGGCCAAGGACTGCCGATCCGGCCATGAGCTTCGAACCGCTTGATCCGCAGAAACTGGACTGGGCGAAGGGCGACGGCCTGCTGCCGGCGATCGTGCAGGACCGCGCCAGCGCCCAGGTGCTGATGCTGGGCTTCATGAACGAGGCGGCGCTGGCCATGACGATCGAGACCGGCAAGGTCACCTTCTTCAGCCGCACCAAGGGCCGGCTCTGGACCAAGGGCGAGACCTCAGGCGATTTCCTGAACGTCCGCTCGCTCAAGATCGATTGCGATCAGGACACCATCCTGATCCAGGTCGACGCCGACGGCCCGACCTGCCATCTGGGTACGAAAAGCTGCTTTGGCGACGCGCCGCCCTCAGGCCTCCAGTTCCTGTCCCACCTGGAAGCCCTGGTGGCCGAGCGCCGCAAGAACCCGCCCCCCGGTAGCTACACCGCTAAACTGTTTGAAGCCGGAATCCTGCGCATCGCCCAAAAAGTTGGCGAAGAGGGCCTGGAGACGGCCCTGGCCGCCGCCGCCGACCAACCGAACCTGAAGGACGAGGCCGCCGACCTGCTCTATCACCTTTTGGTGCTGCTAGCCGCCAAGGACATCACGCTGGACGCCGTGATCGACGTGCTGCGGGAGCGGCATAAGTAGGGTGGCCGGGGTTCGTCTGAGTTTGGCTAAATCAAGAGGTCAGCGTCATCAAGTCACTCGCGAGCGCCTGCTGCAAACTCCCTCACCCTGAGCAACGTCGAAGGGTTCGAGCAAACTCGCCGCCGCCTCCCTTTCGACAGGCTTGGGGTAACGTAAATATTTGACATTCATAGAAAAGTCGTCATCGCGAGCGAAGCGTGGCGATCCATGTCTCAGCGCAGCAGTCGCCTGTCACGGGACAGATGGACCGCCGCGCTTCGCTCGCGGTGACGTACCTCTGGTTGGTCTAGCTCAGGCCGCACAGGCCTACGCCTCCGCCAACCCCTTCTTCTGCTTGCCGTCAGCGTCGAAATTGTCCGGGCTCAGCCAGCGTTCGAACCGCGCTTTAATTCCCGGCCATTCTGAATCCAGCATCGAGAACCAGGCGGTGTCGCGGTTGCGGCCCTTCACCATCATGTGCTGACGGAAAATG
>JBMLRS010000524.1:0-1449 GCA_049240905.1 Elsteraceae bacterium | reverse complement strand
CGGACATGCTGAACAATAGCGTCGACGTCCGGTTTCGGCTGGGGCGCCCGGCCGGCGTCCGCCCGTCGGCGCGCGAAGATCCGAAGATTGCCGGGATAAATGAAATCGTCGCTTTCCCGCTCGACGACGACGCTGTGAAAGCCTGTCTGATCGAGGAGACGGCCGAGCGTGTCAGCCGAAAAATAGCTGCGATGGCTGAGATGAAAGTTCTGGACGCCCATCTTCCCCCAATCGCCCAATATGTCCGGGACCTCCAGGACCAACCAGCCGTCGGGCGCGATCCAATCCGCCACTCTGGCCAAAGTCGCGACGGGGTCGGCGACATGCTCAAGGACGTGGAACATCGCGACGATCCTGGGGGTGAAGGGCGGCGGCGGCGTCTGCAGAAACGGGGTCGTGCTGATGACGGCGGCCAGCCCTTCACGCGTGCGCGCGGCCTCGGAAGAGGCTCCGCCCGGCTCGACGCCCTGCAGCGGGCCGATCCCTTCGCAGGCGCAGGCGGCCAGGAAATGTCCAAAGCCGCTCCCGATCTCCAGGATGTCGGACAAAGGGCCGATCACGGCGCGCATCCGACGCAGGCGATAGCTCGCATGCGCTTTCGCTGCGGCGCTCTCGTTGGTGAGCCTGGATGTGCCGATCCCCATCAACGCCGGGTAGATCCGGCTGTAAAAGAAGGATGAATCGGCTTCTGACAGCTGTCTTGCGCAATGCACGCAGCCGCAGGTCTCGCAGACGGATATGTCGACCGGCAGGAGGTAGCGATCCCGGCGCAGCAAGAGGCGCCGATGCGTCCCACCGCAAACGGGGCAGGGCGCAGGCGCCAGATGGTTGCGAAGGGAATGGAGCCACCAGATCGCGCTGGCGGCCGAAAGGGCTGGCGTGCTCATAGCCGAATGACTTTGTGATTCGCCGAACTGAAAGCGAAGGGGCGCGATGGTGTCGATCGGGCGACCATACTCTAGTCCGTTTGGAGGTGACTGAACGTCAGCGTCAAGGCGACGACGGTGAAGAGGATCGGCAGCAGCGCCGCGGGGCCGGGCAGGGGCGAAAGTCCGGCGAAACTGTGATTGAGCCGGACGGAGGCGAAGAAGATCGCGATTCGCGCGGTCAGCAGGAGCGGCAAAGCGACCAGGGGAAAGAGCGCGGCCTGGGCGACCAGCCCCAATCCGATGAGCATTGCGCCGGCGCGCGCCATGCTTCTGTCCCGGCCGTTGGCGATGACGGCGGCGGTCATCGACGCGGCCTCCAGCGTCAAAAGCCATTCGGCCAGCAGAAGCAGCAGGATTGGCGTCGCCGCCGACAGGCCCGGCGCGCGGTCGTCAGGGATCAGGAACAGGCCGGCCGCGGCGATCAGGGCTAAACCGGCGCCGGGAAGGCGCCAGAACAGGCTGAGGCGGCTCACCAACTCTCGCCAGTCGGGCGAGTCGCGGCGTTGGCTCAAGATCGGCA
>JBMLRS010000523.1:4487-11606 GCA_049240905.1 Elsteraceae bacterium | reverse complement strand
CGCCTTGCGCCGGGCGGTGAGAATGACGGAGTCCCCGTTGGCCGCCAGAAATTTCGCGAACTGAAGACCCAGGCCACCGGAAGCGCCGGTGATGAGGGCGGTTTTGCCGGTGAGGAGCGCTGCTGTCATGCCCAGACTGTTAGCGCGTCTATTGCCCCAGCGCCAGACGCTCCTCGAGCAGGTTTGAGGCCAGACGGTCGGCCATGCGGCGGCTGAGGCCGTCCTCGGGGAAGCGCTCGCTGCACTCCCGATAGAGGGTGAGGGCGGTCTCGATGTCGCCGGCGACATAGGCGTTGAAGGCGGCCTCGGTCAGCTCGCAGAGCAACTGCTCCTCCGGCGTCGCCTCCAGCTCGGGATCGGCGCCGCGGATGCCGACCAGCTCGAAGATCTTGATCTCGCCGCGCCGGCCCTTGACCGTCGCCCGGTCCATCGGCCGCAGCCAGAGCCGTTCGCCCGCTTCGCGATAGACGTTCTGGCTGATGCAGATCCAGGTGCCGAACTCCTTGTTGATGCCTTCCAGCCTCGCTGCGATGTTCACCCCGTCGCCCAGCACGGTGTAGCTCATCCGCTCGGACGAGCCGATGTTGCCGACCAGCACCGCGTCGGCGTGGATCCCGATGCGGACCCGCAGCGGCGGCAGGCCTTCGGCGACCCAGCGCGCGTTGAGCGCGGCCATCCGGCGCTGGGCGCGCACGGCGGCGACGCAGGCGCGGTAGGCGTGGTCGTCGCGCAGGGTGGGGGCGCCCCAGAAGGCCATCACCGCGTCGCCGATGAACTTGTCGATCGTGCCGGCTTCCTCGTTCACCGCGCGCGAGACGACCTCGAGATATTGCGACACGCGCTCCAGAAGCTGCTGCGCCGGCGTCGTCTCCGACAGGGTGGTGAAGCCTTCGAGATCGGTGAAGAAGATGGTGAGGTAGCGGCTCTGCCCGCCCAGCTTGATCGGATCGCCGCTGTCCATGAGCTGCCGCACCAGCCCGCGCGGCATGTAGCTGCTGAAGGCCTCCACCGCGTCGTTCAGCAGGCCCACGGCCTTGCGCAGCTCCGCGATCTCGGACACCGAGGTGCGGATCGGCGGGCGCGCGGCGAAATCGAAGGCGCGGATGCTCTCCACCTCCTTCGCCAGCCGCTCGATCGGGCGGGAGAAGGCGCGCGAGGCGAGATTGATCAACAAAAGCTGAACCAGCACGCCGACCCCGGCCAGGAGCATGATGTTGGTGCGGTTGCGGTGCAGATCGCCCAGGAAATCGTCGCTGGGCGTCACCGTGATCACTTCCCAGCTTTTCTCGAAGCTGGGCGGGAAGCGCAGGAACATCGCCGTGTACTCCCGCTCGGGCGCCCCGGCGCGGAAGGTGACGACGTCGCCGCCGGACTGCAGCCGGGCGGCCATCGCGCCGCGCAGGGCGGGGTCGGTCAATGAGGCCAGCTTGACCTGGCGGGTCTTGCCGGCCTCGCTCAAGGGCGGGCGGTCGAGCTCGGGATGGGCGATCACCCCGCCGTCGGCGTCGGCGATGATGGTCTTGCTGTTCACGCTGACCGGATTGTCGCGCACGAAGGAGGACAGGGTCTTCAGGCTGATGTGGAAGCTGAAGACGCCGACCAGCTGCCCGTTCGAGCGGATCGGGGCCGCGACATTGACGTTCAGCTCCCGCGCGCTGGGCGAGAAGGCCGGATCGGTCAGGGTGGGCGCGCCCTTCAACACGGCGTTGCGGTAGAAGGGCTGCAGGCGCGGATCGAAGGTCGACGGCTCCACGCGCTCGGAGATCTTCTTGCCCCAGGATGAAAAGAATTCGACCCGGTCGTTGCGCTGCACCCCGGAGATCATCGGCGAGATGGTGCGGCTGACCAGGGTCGCGCCGGCCGGCACCTCGTAATCGAAGAAAACGCCGCCGGGAATGACGTTGGAGACCTGACGCAGGCTGCCGTCCGCATAGGCGATATAGGCGCTGGTGACCGCCTCGTCGGCCGCGACCAGCTCATGGAGATAGTTGGACGAGGTCTCGCTGAGGAAATATCCCGGATCGGTCGCGGCCAGCACGGCGGCGGAGCGCGCGGCGCTGACCACCGGGCTGAACAGCGCGTCCACGCTGGCGATCACGCCATCGGTCGCGCGTACGGTGAAATCCCGGGAATAACTGCCGATCAGCTTCTCGTTCTCAGAATAGGTGAAGACAATAAAGATCGCGGTCATCGGCAGTGTGAGCGCGATCACAATAATGTTCAGGATCGTCTGGATGTTGTACTTCTTGTAAATCATCCAACGTCCGGCGGAAAATTGTTAAACGTGACGAATAGTATCGCATCGCTGGGGAGGGGTCAAATTGGCGTGGGCGGCGCATCTGTCTTCGTTGAGACGTTGCTCCGGCCTCACTTTATCGAGCCAGGCACTTTCCGTCGATTAGATCGGTCTTGGCGAAATCCTCGCCTTTGAACATCAGTGGCAGATTGGCGCGCTTCGCCACGGCGTAGGAGAAGCAGTCGGCGAAGTTTAGCGAAGCTGGATGACGACCCTTTCCGTAGGTCAACCAAGCGATGGTCGCGAGATCCGCCAACTCGGCGTCGATGGCGATGACGTCGGCGTCGATCTGGGCGAGCCAGAGGTCCAGGTCGGCCAAAACCGCTTCGCCATATCGGCTGGCGAGAACCATGCGGGCCTCAAGCACGCAGGTTGCGGGGATCAGCCGGACCGGGGCCGCGACGAGCCGCCGCTCCAGGGCGTCGGCGTCGGGCTCGCCGCGCAGGATGGCGATGATCGCGGAACTGTCGATCACCATCAGCGCGGGACGCCATGCGCGTCGAAGCCGACAATGTCTTCATCGCTGCGGCTGTCGCGCTCGGGAAGGCGGGCGATGCGCTCTCGGATCTGGCGCAGCTTGGCGAGCTTCTGTTCGTCGGCGCGGTCGCTGTATCCCAGGCGCAGGAGCCGCTCGCTCAAGGCCTGGTGGATGGCCGCCGTTTTGCTGACGCCTTGGCGCCGGGCTAGCTCGTCGGCAAGCGCTACGGTCGCCGGGTTCTTGATGTTGAGGGACATGAAGCGCTCCAGAGCGTCTACCATTTCGCTGATTTCTACCTAGATGGCCGTCGCCTGTCAAAACTCCCGAACGCGCGCTCCCTTTCTTCGTCGAATAGAATGAGCTGGGCGGCGGCCACTCCATCCAAAACTGTTCCTAGTTCTTTTGTCTCAAGTCAGGGACGCAGTTCATGACTCTGCCCCCTTGTTCCCCCTTGTTCCTTCAGGGGATCCATTGTTCAGCCAGGGCCTCCGCCTCCCGAAGAGCGCGAGCGAACGCGGCATGAGCTGCGTCCGCGCTGACGAACGTCATTGGACGCGCCGCGATGAACGAGGGTCGCGCCACGCCCATGAAGCCGAGGATGGCGCGGATGTGCGGGGTGAGCGCGTCAAGCCCATCGAACATCTCTCCCGGGCCATAGGCGCCGCCCGCGACTGACAGAACGGCCGCCTTCTTGTCGCCAAGCAGTCCACGCATGCCGGCGTCATCAGCCAGGAAGGTCATGCCGTTCCGCGAGATGTGGTCGAAAAACGCTTTCAGGGTCGAGGGCATTCCGAAATTGTAGATCGGCGCGCCGATGACCAGCGCGTCGGCGGAAAGGACGCGGGCGACGAGCATGTCGGAGTCAGCGATGGCGATCCGCATCTCCAGGCTGTGCTCGGGGATCGGCGTCGCCGTGGCGGCGGCCTCCCAAGCGCCGAAGTGCCGCGGCGGCGTGAGCGCGAGATCAAGCCGATCGACGATCAAGTCTGGATCGCGGGCGCGGAGGGCCGCCACGAGATGCGCTGACAGCGCCCGGGAGTGAGAGCCTCCCGTTCGCGCGGAAGAGTCGATGTGGAGTATCTTCATGAGGCGCCGCCTTCATATTTTCGTTCTGCGATCACCATGGCGGACCGTTACTGACGGAATCTGTCAGTTGAAGCGCGTTAGACAGGTTGGCCAACAGCCAACATGGAGGGAAAGCCCTATGGCGCAGCATGTCATCGAAACGGTCACGTTCAGGCTTAAGGACGGCGTACCTCGCGAGGGCTTCGTCGAAGCCGCCATGCGCGCGAACGCCTTCATCACCGCCCGGCCGGGATTTATCCGCCGTCGGCTCTCCTTGTCCGCGGACGGCTTATGGTCGGAACATATCGAGTGGGCGGATATGGAGAACGCCAAGGCCGCGGCCAAGGCGATTGGCGGATCGGCTGACGCCGCGTCCTTCCTGCAAGCGATTGACGGATCCACGGTCTCGCTGTCGCATTCTGCGCTTGAGATCGCCGTGAACTGAATGCGGCGCGCGGACCGGCTCGCCGAGATCGTGGAGATCGTCCGGGACGGGCGGCTCCACACGGCGCGCGAACTCGCCGCCGCTCTGAGCATTTCGGAGCGGACGGTCTATCGCGACATGGACGCTCTCGCCGCTTCGGGCGTCCCGGTCGAGGGCGAACGCGGCGTCGGCTATCTACTGCGCGATCCGGCCTTCCTGCCGCCGCTCGCCATCGCCTACCGCTCGTTGGGGGGCGAGACGAGCGAGCGCAGGATCCGGCCTTTGCAAATCGATTACTGGGGGCGGGTTTGGACCTGCTCAGCCTGGTGCGAGCTTCGGGGCGGCTTCCGAGCCTTCCGGGTCGATTTCGTCGAAAGCTGCGAGCCGACGGGAGAAACGTTCGAGCCTGAGCCAGGCAAGAGGATCGAGGATTACTTGAGGCATGTCAGAGAAAATCTGGATCGAAAGAGAGACCATCCATGACTACCTCGCGCGTTTGGCGGGCGTCGCTCCCCAGCATGCCTGGGGCGAGACCTCTTACTTCTACAATCCCGGGCGCCGTCTGGCTCGGGGCGCATACTTCGCTACCATCAAGGATCATGACGGCGCCCATGACCAAGCGTCGGCGTTGAGCCGGGTCGGCGTCTGGCGCTTGAGCCTCGGGGTTTCGCAGGCCGCCTATGTGGAGCGCTTCGGCCCGCCGCCGCGGCGTCCTTCAAAAGGCGGCGTCGTCGATGGGCAATGGGATTTTGAAGCCTTGGACGTCCTGACGCCTCATCCCGTCTATGGTTGGATGGCTTGGGTCGCGGTGCTCACACCTTCGACCGACACTTGGATCGAACAATGTCTGCCGTTAATCACCGACGCCCATAAACGCGCGAGAATCAAATTCGAGAGCCGGAGCCAGCCGAAACTATCCCGGTGACTCCTTCGGCCTTTTGACTCGTTTAGCCGGCTTCATTCGCGCGCCTACTTCTCCTCATCGAACAGGATGCGCTGCGAGGCGCCGTCGAGATCCTCATATTGGCCGGCGCGGAGCGACCAGAGGAAGAGGGCCAAAGCGCTGGCGCCGAGGATGAGGCTGATCGCGATCAGGTAGGGCATGATGTTCATGAGCGCTCAGTCCCTCGGTTTGCGGAAGCTGTTGGCCAGCACGATGATCGAGCTGCTGGACATGGCGGCGGCGGCGAGCCAGGGCGTCACCAGGCCCATCACGGCGGCGGGCAGAAAAAGCGCGTTGTAGAGGATCGAGAAAATGATGTTCCACCGGATCAAGCGCTTGGCGTGACGGGCGGCCAGCAGCACGTCGGCGACTGGGGCTAATTTATCGCCCTGGAACACCACGTCGGCGGCGTTCTGGCTGATGTCCTGCGCGGTCGAGGGCGACATGGAGACTAGGGCGGCGGCCAGCGCCGGGCCGTCGTTCAGGCCGTCGCCGACCATCAAGACGCGCTGACCAGCTGCTGCGAGGCTTTCGATCGCGGCCACCTTGTCCAGCGGGGTGCAGTTCGCCTGCCATTGGCCGATGCCGATGCGGTTCACCAGGGTTCCCACGGCGGCCGGCCGGTCGCCGGACAGGGCGCGCAGGGCAAGGCCCATGTCGCGCAGGCGGGTGACGGTGGCGGCCGCGTCGCAGCGCGCGCGCTCCACGAAGTCGAAGCGGATCGCCGGCTGGTTTGGGCGCGCGAGCCAGAGCGCCGGTCCCGAGCTGTCCCTCGGCTGGTCGACGCCGCAGAACGCGGCGCTTCCCAACCTTAGAACACCCTCGGGACCGGTTCCCTCCACCCCGGAGCCTGGAATTTCTTTCACATCCTTAAGGGCCGCGCCGGCGATCGGCTGGGCGCGCAGCAGGGCGCGCGCCAGGGGATGGCGGCTGGCGGCTGCAAGGCTGGCGGCCTGCGCCCGCGCGGTGGCGTCGATCCCGGCGGCGGAGCGGAGCGCGAATTCCGGCTCGCTCAAGGTGCCGGTCTTGTCGAAGGCGACCAGGGTCACGCTGGCGAGGCGCTCCAAGGCGGTCGGCGATTTCAGCAGGATGCCGCGCCGGAACAGCCGGCCGGCGGTGATCACCTGCACGGCGGGCACGGCGAGGGCCAACGCGCAGGGGCAGGTGATGATCAGCACGGCGGCGGCGTTCAGCAACGCCTCGGACCAGGAGGCGTCCAGCGCGAAACGCCAGACCAGACAGGTGATCAGCGCCGCCAGATGCACGATCGGGGCGTAGAGCCGGGCGACGCGGTCGGACAGACCGACGAAGCGGCCGCGCTTGCCTTCGGCGGCCTCGATCAGCCGCACGCATTCCGCCAGCACGGTGCCTTCGCCGGAGGCGGTCGCGCGCAGGGTCAGCGGCGCGCCGAGATTGAGCGAGCCGGCGTAGACCTGATCGCCCGGGCCAATCGGCCGCGGCAAGCTCTCGCCGGTGATCAGGGATTGATCGACGAAGGAGAGGCCGTCCAGCACCACGCCGTCGACGCCGATGCGTTCTCCGCTGGCGACCTGCATGCGCCAGCCGGCCTCCACCGCCTCGGCGGCGACCGGGCGGACGCTGTCGTCGGGATCGATCACCATCACGGTGACGGCGCGCAAGGCGATCAGCTGTTCGGCGGCGATGCGGGCGCGGCGGCGCGCCAGATGATCCATCGTCCGGCCGATCAGCAGGAAAAACAGGAGAGCGGCGGCTGAGTCGAAATAGGCGTGCTCGCCGCCGCGAATTGTCTCCACCAGGCTCATCACGGTGACGAGGGTGACGCCGACCGAGATCGGCAGGTCCATGCTGGCGCGGCCCTGGCGCAGCGCGGCCCAGGCGGAGGCGAAGAAGGGCCGGCCGGCGTAGGCGACGGTCGGCAGGGCGATCAGGGC
>JBMLRS010000523.1:0-4477 GCA_049240905.1 Elsteraceae bacterium | reverse complement strand
CAGGTCGCGCGTCGCCGGGCCGATCTCCCCGCCGCCGGACCAGATGCCGATCGACAGCATCATGATGTTGCCGGCGGCGAAGCCGGAGACGGCGAGCGCGCGGGTCAATTGCTGGCCGAGCTTGTCGTCCGCGGCTTTCAAGGTGGAGAGATCGAAGGGGGCGAGGCGGTAGCCGAGCATCTCAATCTGGCGCACCAGCGTCGCGCCATGGCTTCTTTCGCCGCGCCAGACCAGCCTGAGGCGGCGGGTGGACATGTTGACCCGGCCTTCGACCAGATCCGGCGTCTTCGCCAGGGCGGCCTCGATCAGCCAGACGCAGGCGCCGCATTGCAGCCCCTCGACCATCAGATCGAGCCGGAAATTCCCGTCCTTGTTCTGCTGGATGAAGCGATCGAGCTGGCTCGCCTCACGCGCGCTTTCGCCAGGCGCGCTTTCGGGGCGCAGCGGGCGTTGCGTCGCGTCGATCACGCGCGCGTCGTAATAGCGACCCAGCCCCAGCCCCTTGATCATGTCATAGGCGGCGGCGCAGCCGGCGCAGCAGAAATCGGCGCCGCCGCTGGTGGTCAGCGGTTGGCCGCAATGCTGACAGCCGCTCGCGGTCAGCGGGCGCTGGAGCAGGGTCGAGGTCATGGCGCGAGCAACCGGCGGGCGGCCTTGTAGACGACGGCCTCGCCCTCGCGCGCGGCGATCTTCAGGTCCCATTGGCCCGGCGCGGGTACGGGTTCGATCGATCGATAGACGCCGTCCACGTCCGGCGAGAAGTTGAGCGCCCGCGCGCCGTCGCCGCCGACCGGGCGAACGATGGTTCCGGTCACGCTGAGGTGATCCAGCCGCTTGCCGTCGTGATCGACCAGCTGGAGCGCCAGACGCCCGCCCTCGACCCGGGTGGTCAGGGTCCAGCCGAGGGCGTCCTGCCGCGCGGCGTTGGCGAGGACGCGGTTATAGGCGGCGCCGACCTCGTAGGGCTTGGTCGCGGCGACGCCCGGGAAGGTGGTCCTGGCGAAATAGAGCAGAGTCCCGTTGATCGCGAAGATCGCGACCAGCGACGCGCCGATCGCCCAGGGGAACCAGCCCCAACCTTTGCCCTGAGGGCTGACCGTCTGCGTTGTCATGGCGTCGTTTCCTTCAGGTTAGGGGCCGAGGAAGACCGAACGGTAGTCGGCCTCCTTGCCCGTGGTGACGTCGCGAAGCAGGAAGGTGATGGGACGGGAGGCGACGCCGTTGGGCGGGGCCTGCACCAGGATCCGGAAGTCGCCGACCGTGTCGGCCTTGACCGGCAGCATGACCGCGGCGGCCGGGGCGTCGCCCGACTCCGACACCTGCAGGGTCGCGCGGTCCAACTGCCGCGACTCCAGCATGAAATAGTGGGTCTCCTGGGTCTTGTTGATCACCTTGACGGCGTAGCCGTTGCGGACGGAGCCGTCCGCCAGCTTCACGTAAAGGGGGGCCCGGTCGCGTTGGACCGACACCGAAAAGGTGCTGCGGGTCGCGAGGCCATAGATCATCGCGCCGCTGACCACGGTCAAAAGCGCCATATAGAGCAGGCTGCGCGGGCGGATCAGCTTGAACGCCGCGCTCTGGCCCTTCGCCTTGGCGTTCTGATTGGCGAGGCTGTCCCAGGTGATCAGGCCTTGCGGCCGCTGCACCCGGCGCATCACGTCGTTGCAGGCGTCGACGCAGAGGCCGCAGCCGATGCATTCCAGCTGGGAGCCGTCGCGGATGTCGATCCCGGTCGGGCAGGCGGCGACGCATTGACCGCAATCGATGCAGTCGCCGCGGCCTTCCCAGCTTTGCCCGGACTTGTGCGGGCCGCGGGTTTCGCCCCGCCAGGTCTGGTAGGTGACGGTGATCGTCTTGTCGTCGAACATCGCCGCCTGGAAGCGCGGCCAGGGGCACATGTAGGTGCAGACCTGCTCCCGCGCCCAGCCGGCCAGCAGATAGGTGGTGGCGGTGAACAGGCCGGCGAAGAAATATTCGGTCCCGGTCGCCCGACCCGTGAAGAAGTTCGCGGCCAGGGTCGGCGCGTCGACGTAATACATGATCCAGACGCCGCCGGTCGCGGCCGCTATCACGATCCAGGCGGCGTGCTTGGCGATCTTCCGCCAGACCTTGTCGAGCGTGGCTGGGCCGGCGTCGCGGCGCAGCCGGGCCCCGCGGTCGCCTTCGATCACCCGCTCCACCCACATGAACAGATCGGTCCAGACGGTCTGCGGGCAGGTGAAGCCGCACCAAAGCCGACCGGCGATGCTGGTGACCAGGAACAGCGAGACGGCGGCCAGCACCAGCACGCCCGTGAGGTAGACGATCTCCTGCGGCCAGATCTCCAGCTCGAAGAAATAGAAGCGCGGGCCGGAGACGTCCAACAACACCGCCTGGGACGGCGCGCCGGGGCCGCGGTCCCAGCGCAGCCAGGGCAGCGCGTAGTAAAGCGTCAGGCAGAAGAACAGGATCGCCCATTTGATCCGCCGGATCGGGCCGCGCACCCGCTTCGGATACACGCGGACGCGATCGGCGAAGAAGCGCACCGCCTCCGCGGGATCGTCATCGACGCGCCCCGGCGCGCGGGCGGCCTTCTTTTGGGCGAGGGCGGCGTTCATGACCGATCACTCGCCTCCGCCGAAGCCGTGGACGTAGAGCGTGAGGCTCTTGATCGTGGCGGCGTCCAGCCGATCGACCCAGGGGGGCATCACGCCTTGGCGCGGGTTGGCGATCTGGCGCTGGATCGCGGCGCGGTCCGATCCGTAAAGCCAGATTGAGTCGCTCAAGCGCGGCGCGCCGATCTCGCGGTTGCCGACGCCCTTCTCGCCATGGCAGGCGACGCAGTTGTCGGCGTAGATCTGCTCGCCCGCCTTCAGGTCGGCGCCAGCCTGGGCGCGGCCGGACAAGGCCAGCACATAGTCCGTGACCTGGCCGAGCTGCTTGATGTCCAGCGCCCCGTCCGCGCCGAACTTGGGCATGGCGGAATCCCGCGCGTCCGTCCGACCGTTGCGCACGCCGTAGAGGATGGTCTGTTGGATATCGGCCAGCTTGCCGCCCCACAGCCACTCGTCGTCGGCCAGGATGGGATATTCCGGACGGCCGGCGCCGGACGGGCCGTGGCAGGGCTGACAGTTGTTGGCGAAGGCGATGCGGCCGGCGGCCATCGCCACGGTCTTCAACTCCGGATCCTTCAGGATCTGGTCGAACTCCGCGGCCGCGATCCGGCTCATCGCGGCGCCATGCTTGTCATGCATGGCGGCCAGGTCGCGGGTCACCTCGGCGCGCTGCGAGTAGCCCATCAGGCCGCCGAAATAGCTGCGGCCCAAGGGCAGGGAGGGGTAGAGCAGCATGTAGACGACGCCCCAGACGATGGTCGCCAGCATCACGTACAGCCACCATTTGGGCAGCGGCGTGTTCAACTCCTTCAGCCCGTCCCACTCATGGCCGGTGGTGTCCGTTCCGGTGACGCTGTCTTTTTCGATCTTGGTCGGCACGGTCAATCTCCTAAACGGTCGTCACGCAGCGGGATGGCGCCGTGGCTTTCGAGCTGCTTCTTGTGCGAGGGCCAGAAGGTCCAGAGCGCCATCGCGACGAAGGTGCTCATCACCACCAGGATGGAATGCGCTTGAATCCAGCGGATAACGGCGAAGAACTCAGGCATCGGGATCTCCTATTGCCGCAGGTCTTCCTGGGTCGCGTCGGCGAAATTCACCATCGTCCCCAGGACTTGCAGGTAAGCGACGAGCGCGTCCAACTCGGTCACCGGCCCGGTCGCGGCCTCGCCCACGGCGACCGCCTTCGGGTAGCGCTTGGCGAGGTTGGCCTGATCGGCCTCGGCGCGGGCCTGCGCCTCCAGGTCGGCCTTCGCGTTGGCGATCTGCTCGTCGGTGTAGGGCACGCCAACCATCCGGCTGGTCTTCAGATGCTCAGCGATGTCGCCGTAGGACAGCGGCCGCCGCGCCAGGAAGGCGTAGGCGGGCATGATCGTCTCCGGCACCAGGGCCTTGGGGTCGATCATGTGGGCGTAGTGCCAGTCGTTGGAGTATTTGCCGCCCACGCGCGCCAGATCCGGCCCGTTGCGCTTCGAGCCCCACTGGAACGGATGGTCGTACATGCTCTCGGCCGCCAGGCTGTAGTGGCCGTAGCGCTCCACCTCGTCGCGCAGGGGGCGGATCATCTGCGAGTGGCAGACATAGCAGCCCTCCCGCACGTAGATGTCCCGGCCCGCCTGCTCCAGCGGCGTGTAGGGCCGGACACCCTTCACCTTCTCGATCGTGCTCTCCAGAAAGAAGAGGGGCGCGATCTCGACCAGTCCGCCCACCGACACCACCAGGAGGATGCCGAGGACCAGGAGCAGCGAGTGACGTTCAAGTTTTCCGTGGTTCTTCCACATGTTCCCGTTCCCTTCAGGCCGCAGCCGCGACGATGGGACCGGAGGCCTCCGGCAGGACGGCGGGGGCCGGCTGCCGGATGGTCCGGTAGATGTTGTAGGCCATGA
>JBMLRS010000522.1:0-2342 GCA_049240905.1 Elsteraceae bacterium | reverse complement strand
CACCTTCCTGCCGGTGAAGGCTGACGACACCGACGATCATCAGATGCATGCGGAGATCGGCTTCCTGTCGCAGGCGGCGGCCGACCGGATCAACGAAACGCGGGCGAAGGGCGGGAAGATCGTCGCGGTCGGCACAACCAGCCTGCGCCTGCTGGAGAGCGCGGCGGGCGAGGACGGGCGAATGTCGCCGTTCGCGGGGGAGACACGGCTGTTCGTCACCCCCGGCTATCGCTTCAAGATCGTGGATCGGCTGCTGACCAATTTTCACCTGCCGAAATCGACCCTGTTCGTGCTGGTCTCCGCCTTTTGCGGGCTGAATCGGATGCAGGCCGCCTATCGCGAGGCGATCGCTTTGGGCTATCGCTTCTATTCCTATGGCGACGCCTGTCTGTTGGACCGGATCGACGCCGACCTGCCTTCGGACGCCCCGCTTGCCTGATTTCGCCTTTCAGACCTTCGCCACGGACGGCGCCGCGCGCCTTGGTCGCGTGACCTTGGCCCATGGCGAAATCGACACGCCCGCTTTCATGCCCGTGGGCACGGCCGGCACGGTGAAGGCGATGCTGCCGCAGTCGGTCGCGTCGACCGGGGCGCAGATCGTGCTCGGCAACACCTATCACCTGATGCTGCGGCCGGGAGCGGAGCGGGTGGCGCGCCAGGGCGGCCTGCATAAGTTCATGGATTGGCAGGGACCGATCCTGACCGATTCCGGCGGGTTCCAGGTCATGTCGCTGTCCGGCCTGCGCAAGATCACGGAGGAGGCGGTCACCTTCCGCTCCCATCTCGACGGCTCGATGCATGTGTTGAGCCCGGAGCGCTCGATCGAGATCCAGCATCTTTTGGGCGCGGACATCACCATGGTGCTGGATGAATGCACGCCCTTCCCGGCGACGCATGAGCAGGCGCTGGTCTCCGTCGATCTCTCGACCCGCTGGGCCGCGCGCAGCAAGGCGGCCTTCGTGGACCGGCCGGGCCATGCGCTGTTCGGCATCGTGCAAGGCAGCGTGTTCGAGGATCTGCGCCGCCGCTCCCTCGCTGATCTGACGTCGATCGGCTTTCACGGCTACGCGATCGGCGGGCTCGCAGTCGGCGAGGGGCAGGAAGCGATGTTCGGCGTGCTGGACATGATCGCGGGATCGCTGCCGGCGGATCGGCCGCGCTATCTGATGGGTGTCGGCACGCCGGCGGATCTGGTAGGATCGGTCCGGCGCGGGGTGGACATGTTCGACTGCGTGATGCCGACCCGGGCCGGGCGCACCGGGCGCGGCTTCACCCGGCGCGGGACGATCAACATCCGCAACGCCCGCCATCGCGACGATTCCCGCCCGCTGGACGAAGCCTGCCGCTGCCCGGCCTGCGCGCAGTTCAGCCGGGCCTATCTGCATCATCTGTTCGCCTGCGGCGAAATGCTCGGCCCGATGCTGCTGACCTGGCATAATCTGCAGTATTATCAGGATCTTATGGCGGGCTTGCGCGAGGCGATCGGCGCCGGCCGATTGACTGATTTCGCCGCGGAGTTTGCCGAATCCCAAGCAAAGGGCGATATTCCGCCCATCTCCTCCTGACCAGATCGATCCATGCTGACCCAACTCGGCCAGACTTCGGCCCTCCCCGCCTCGCCTGAAGAGGCCGTCCTTGAGACCGTGCCCAACCCGCATCCCGGGACCACATATCTGGTGCGCTTCGTGTGCCCGGAATTCACCTCGCTCTGCCCGATCACCGGGCAGCCGGATTTCGCCCATCTGGTGATCGACTATGTGCCGGGCGCGAGCCTGGTGGAGAGCAAGGCGCTGAAGCTCTATCTGGGCAGCTTCCGCAATCACGGCGCCTTTCATGAGGACTGCACGGTCGGCGTCGGGAAACGGCTGGTCGATCTGATGAGCCCGGTCTGGCTGCGGATCGGCGGCTACTGGTATCCGCGCGGCGGCATCCCCATCGACGTGTTCTGGCAGACCGGCGCTCCGCCCGCCGATCTGTGGCTGCCTGACCAAGGCGTCCCAAGCTATCGCGGCCGCGGCTGAAGACATCAGGCGGCTGGCGGCGAGCTTCGGCTTCGACGTCGTCCGCATCGCCACGCCCGAGGTGAGCGCGGCGGTGATTGAGGGATATGACGCCTTCATCGCCGCCGGCGCCCATGGCGAGATGAGCTGGCTCGCCAACAACCGCGACCGCCGCGCCGATCCTCGATCCCATTGGCCGGAAGTCCGCAGCGTGCTGGTTCTAGGCGTGAATTACGGCCCCTCAAAAGATCCGCTGGCGATCCTCAACCAGAAGGATCGCGGCGCCATTTCCGTCTATGCGCAGGGGCAGGACTATCACGACCTGCTGAAGAAGCGGGCCCG
>JBMLRS010000521.1:0-6212 GCA_049240905.1 Elsteraceae bacterium | reverse complement strand
AAGGCCACAACGCACCGCGTGGAGGGACCGCCAGCCGGGCAGGATCGCCTGTCGATGGCCTTCTTCCTGGGGGCCAATTACGAGTGCGACGTGCCGCTGCTCAATCTGCCGCCGGAGCTGGCGGCGGCCCGGCGCGGGATCGACCGCGACCCGCTCAATCCACTGTTCACCCAAGTTGGCCGCAACCGGCTGAAAAGCCGTCTGCGCTCTCATCCGGACGTGGCGCAGAAGCATCACGCCGATCTGCTGGCGGAAGGGTGGGTTTAGCCTAGCCCCGGATGGTGGCAGGCGGCTTCCTGGGCGCCGGCGGGGCTGAGGGCGGGCTCCTCCGCCGCGCAGATCGCGGTCGCCTTCGGGCAGCGCGTGCGGAAACGACAACCGCTCGGCAGGTTGGCGGGGTCCGGCGGCTCTCCGGTCAGCCAGAAATCGCGGGTGACGCGCGGACCGCCGATCACGGGAATCGCGGCCAGAAGCGAGCGGGTGTAGGGGTGCTGCGGGTTGGCGAAGATCTCTTCGGTCGGGCCATATTCGACGATCCGGCCCAGATACATCACCGCGACCCGGTGGCACATCATGCGCACGACCGAGAGATCGTGGCTGACCAGAAGATAGGTCAGATCGAAAGCCGCGCGCAGGTCGCGGAACAGGTTCAGCACGGTCGCCTGCACGGACACGTCGAGGCCCGAGGTCGGTTCGTCCAGAATCACCACGCGCGGGCGTAGTGTCAGGATCCGCGCCAACCCGACGCGGCGCTGCTGCCCGCCGGAGATCTCATGCGGATAGAGATCCAGGTGGCTTTCCGGCAGGCCGACGGCGCTCAGGATTTCGGCGACGCGGGCGCGGCGGTCGGCGCCGGAAAGCGTCGTGTGGATGACCAGCGGCTCCTCCAACGAACGGCCGATCTTCCAGCGCGGATCCAGCGAGGCGCCGGGGTCCTGATAGGCGTATTGCAGGCGGCTGCGCACGCCGCGCGCCTCCGCCGGCGCCAAGCCCGCGATGTCGCGACCGTCGAACAGAATTCGGCCCTTGTCCGGGCGGTGGATGCCCATGATCGTCTTGGCGAGGGTGGATTTGCCGCAGCCGGACTCGCCGACGAGGCCCAGAATCTCGCCGGGCATGAGGTCGAAGGAGACGTCGTCCAACGCCTTCACGTCGCCGACCTTGCGGCCCAGCAGGCCGCGCACCGGAAACCAGCGGCGCAGGTCCTTCACGCTGAGGATGGGATCGACGCTCATGCGCTCACCGCGTGGCAACGGGTTATGTGGCCTTCGCCGACGCTGAGGACGGGCGGGCGCGTCTGGTCGCAAGCCGGCAGGGTCTCCAGGCAGCGCGGATTGAACCGGCAACCGCCCGGCGCGCGGGTGAGATTGGGCACCTCGCCGGGGATGCCGCTCACTTCGCCGTCCTTGCGCGGCAGGCTGGCCAGAAGGCGACGGGTGTAGGGATGGCGCGGCTCGGCGAAGAAGCGGTCGACCGGGGCCGATTCCACTTCCTGGCCGGCGTACATGACGGTGATCGCGTCGCAGATCTCGTACGCTGAGCCGAGGTCGTGGGTGGTCAGCAACACGGCGACGCCTCGTTCCGTCGCCAGTCGACGAATCAATCCCAGGATCTGCGCCTGGATGGTGACGTCCAGGGCGGTGGTCGGCTCATCCGCGATGATCAGGGCCGGGTTCGGCAGCAGCGCCATCGCGATCATCAGCCGCTGGCGCTGGCCGCCGGACAGTTCGTGCGGATGTTTGCTCAGCACCAGTTCGGGGCGCGGCAACTGCACCGCCTCCAGCATCTCGATCACCGCCGCACGGTCAACCGCGCGGCGCGCGGAGGGATAGCCGCCGCGCAGCCAGGACAGCGCGCCTTGATCTTCCCCAGGCGTGCGGCGGGGCGACTTCCAGCGCATCAGATCCATGATCTGGTCCCCGATCGTGAAAACCGGGTTGAAGCTGCTGAAGGGATCCTGCGGCACGAAGGTGATCAATCGGCCGCGCACCTCGTCATTGATCCGGCGTTCGTCGCCGCCGAGCAGTTCTTCGCCCTGGAAGCGGATCGCGCCGGTTTCGACCTGCGCGGCGTTGGGCGGCAGCACGCCCAGGATGGCGCGGGCCAGCGTGGTCTTGCCGCAGCCGGACTCGCCGACCAGACCCATCACCTGGCCCGGCGCGATCGCGAGATTGACGCCGTCCAGCACGCGGGCGAGGCCGCCGTCGGTTTGAAAGCCGAGCCGCAGGTCGGTCACCTCCAGCAGCGCGGTCATCGCTTGCCGCCCCGCCGGATGCGGGGATCCAGAATGTCGCGCAGCCCATCGCCCAACAGATTGAAGCCCATGACCACCAGCAGGATCGCGAAGCCGGGGGCGGTGGCGTACCACCAGGCCTCCGGCAGGAACTCGCGCGCCTCGGCGATCATCCGGCCCCATTCCGGCGTCGGCGGCGGGGCGCCCAACCCGAGAAAGCCCAGGGCGGCGGCGGTCAGGATTGTCGCGCCCATGCCGATCGAGGTGCGCACGATGATGGCGGAGGCGATGTTGGGCAGCACATGCAGCAGGATCACCCGCGCCGGCGAAGCGCCGAGCGCCACCGCGCTTTCGATGAACACCTCGTTCTTCAAGGAGCGCGTCTCGGCGTAGACCAATCTCGCCCAGAACGGCCAGTAGGTCGCGCTGAGGGCGAGGATCACGTTCTCGATCGACGGGCCCAGGGTCTGCGCGATGGCGATCGCCAGGATGATCTGCGGCACGGCCAGGAAGATGTCGCTGACCCGCATCAACAGATCGCTGAAGAAGCCGCCGAAATATCCGGCCACCAGCCCCAGCGGCACGCCGATCAGCACGGCCGCGCCGACCGCGATCACCGCGATGGTGATGGTGATGCGCGCGCCGAACAGGATGCGGCTGAAGATGTCGCTGCCCATGCGGTCGGTGCCGAACCAATTGATCCCGTCGGGCGGGCGCAGGCGGGCCGCGGTGTGGAACTCGCGCACATCGTCGGGGAAGGGGGCGAGGACCGGGGCCAGGATCGCGACCAGGATCAGCGCCAGGATCAGGCCCAATCCGAGAACGGCGGTGCGGTCGGAGAGAAAGCGTTTCATCAGCGCGGGTCGATCACGCTGTGCAGCACGTCGACGATCAGGTTGATGGTCACGAAGATCGCGCCCACCAAAAGGGTGAAGCCCATGATCGCCTTATGGTCGGACTGCAGGATCGAATTGACGGCGTAGGTGCCGAGGCCCGGCCAATCATAGACCGCCTCCACCACCACCGCGCCGGACAGCAGCACGCCGAAGATCAGGCCGATCTGGGTGACCGTGGAGATCATCGCGTTGCGCAGAATGTATTTCCAGATGATCAGCCGGCGTGGCAGGCCCATCGCGCGCTCATAGAGCACGAAATTGCTGTTCACCACCTCCAGCACGCCGGCGCGGGTGAAGCGCAGGATGGTCGCCGCCGCCGGCAGGGCCAGGGTGATGGCGGGCAGGGCGATGTGGCGCAGCGCGCCGCGCAAGGATTCAAAGTCGCCGGTGATGATGGAATCAAGGATCAGAAGGCCGGTGATCGGCTCTGGCCCGAAGCCGTCGATCCGACCATTCAAGGGGGCGATGTCCAGCTTCATCGCGAACAGGAATTGCAACTCCATCGCCAGCCAGAAGCTCGCCACCGCCAGTCCGGCGATGGTCAGCATGCGGAGCGCGTTGTCGAGCAGGCTGTTGCGCTTGAGCGCGGAGACGACGCCGAGCGGCACGCCGAGCAAGGTCGCCAGCGTGACGGCGACGATGGTCAGCTCCATCGTCGCGGGCAGGCGGGACTTCAGATCTTCCGAGATCGGACGTTGGGTGTAGAGGCTCTTGCCCAGATCGCCGGACAGCACGTCGCCGACATAGCGCAGGAACTGCGTCGCCAGCGGCTTGTCGTAGCCGAGCTGGGCGCGCAGCGCCTCCACCTGCTGCTGCGTGGCGTTCTCGCCCGCCAGAATGCGCACCGGATCGGTCGGCACGACATGGCTGATCGCGAAGACGATCAACACCAACCCGAACAGGGTCGGCCCGAACCAGACGAGCCGGCGGAGGATCAGCTCCAGCCGGCGCATCATGTCCCTTTCCGGTTCAGGGCTGGGATCACTTGAAGTAAGCCCACCGCATCTCCTGACCATTGCCGATCGGCGAGAAGCGGATGCCGGCGATCCTCGAGGAATAGGGGCCGAACCACTTCGTGTTGTAGACGAAGATGCCGCCCGCGTCCTCCAGCACGATCTTGGCCGCCTCCTCGTTCAGGCGCTTGCGCTCCTCCTGGTCGGTCGAGATCAGAGCGCGCTCGATCCGCTTGTCCACCTCAGGGTTCTTGTAGCTGGAGACGTTGCGCACCGGGGCGTAGCGCGAGCCATACAGTTCGCCCAGCCAGTTGTTCGGGTCGGCGTAGTAGGTGCTCTTCCAGTAGGGCACCATGTCGTACATCGTGTCCGGGTTCTGCATCTTGGTGGAGATCACCGGCCAGGGCGCGGACTCGATCTTGATGTCGATGCCGATCTTGCGCGCGGTGTTCTGCAGCAGGGAGGCGGCCTGATCGGTCTCGCTGAATCCGGCCAGCGTGCCGATGGTGAGGGTGCGCATCGGCTCCTTCACCTTGGCCAGATATTCCTTGGCCTTCTCCAGATCGAACACGTAGCCCTTCGCGTCTTTCGGCGCGCCCCACATGTTGTTCGGGATGATCGTGGGGTTGCGGGCGACCGTGCCCTTCATGATGTCGTTGATGAAGCCGTCATAATCGAAGGCGTAGCTGAGCGCCTTGCGGAAATTGACGTCGTTCATCGGCGGGCGGGCGTTGTGCATCGCCAGGGTGAAGACCCGCATCGACTCCTGCTCGATGATCTGCACGTTCGGGGCTTGGCGCAGTCGATCGATCTGATCGGGCGTCAGATAGCCGTCCAGCCCGTGATAATCGCCCTTCATCAGGCCGAGGACGCGGGTGTTGGTCTCCAGAACCGTGCGGAACTCGATTTCATCGAAGAATTTCGGGCCCCAGCCGTAGAAATGTTCCTTGAAGCGCTCGCCTATGAAGCCCAGCGCCGGATCATAACGCTTCAGCTTGTAGGAGCCGGTGCCCGCGACGTTCTTGATGAGGAAGGCCTGGCCCCAGTCGCCATCCTTCTCATTCTTCTTCACCAGGGCGCTGTTGACCACCTGGATTTCGGAGACGGTGGCGCCGAAGATCGAAGATGGCTCCTTCAGCTTGAACTCGACCGAATGCTTGCCCACCGCCTTGGTGGCGCCGGGATCAAGCACGGAGGTGAAAAGCCCGGCCGCGCCGCGCTTGAGCGCCAGCATGCGCTCCATGCTGTAGACCACGTCGTCGGCGGTCATCGCCGCGCCGTCATGGAACTTCACGTCCTCGCGCAGCTTGAAGGTCCAGGTCAGGCCGTCGGCCGACACCGTGTGGCTTTCCGCCAACCAGGGAATCAGCTTCGGCGGATTGTCGACCCAGCGATAAAGCCCGTCATAGAAGTTGAGCCTGGTCGCCACGCGCGCGACGTCGAACACGGTGTGCGGGTCGAGCGTGTCGAACGCGCTGTTGTTGGCGTGGACATATTTGTTCTGGGCGATCGCCGTTCCCGGCGCCGCGAATGCGGCGGTGGCGATGACCATTGCGGCGGCTAGGCGCTTCATGCTTGAGACCTCCTGTTTGTTGGTTCACCCATCTTTTTTTTGCCCCCGTTCATGGGAAGGGGGATCCTGATACGGGCAACACCTGGCCCGTGATCCAGGAAGCGTAGTCCGACGCCAGGAACATCACGGCGTTGGCGATGTCAGCCGGTTCGCCCAGGCGGCGCATGGCGATCCCCTCCACCATGCGTTTCTGTCGTTCCTCGCCATAGCCTCGCCATTGGCGCTCGTAATCCGGGCTTGTGCGCAGAAATCCAGGAGCGATCGAGTTCACGGTGATGCCGAACTGGCCCAACTCCAGCGCCAACTGACGGGTCAATCCCACGACGCCATGCTTGGCGGAGCAGTAGGCCTGGATCCCGGTCAGGCTGGGGCGGAGCCCGGCGTTGCTGGAGATCACGACGATCCGGCCGCGCCCGGCGGCCTTCATCGCCGGAACCACCGCCTTGGCCGCGTGGAACACGCCCATGACGTTGGCGTCGTAGATCTCGCGCCAGCTTGCCTCATCCACCTCTTCGATCGGACGCGGCGATTGCCCGCGCACCCCGCCGGCGACGCAG
>JBMLRS010000520.1:8121-9734 GCA_049240905.1 Elsteraceae bacterium | reverse complement strand
GCCTCCTGCCACATGCTCTGGTACCTGCATCTGGCCAGCAAGGCCAAAATCGTGGTGACATCCTACAGCGACGATCCGATCGGCGTCGGGGAGACGCTGCCCAACGGCGCCGGCCGTTTTCTCTCCGCCACCTTGCGACCGACCATCCATGTGAAGGCCGGCGCGGATCTGGCGGTCGCGGACGCGATCCATCACGAAGTCCATAAATACTGCTTCATCGCGCGTTCGGTGAATTTTCCCGTCGCATACGAGGCGACCTACAAGGAAGTCTGACAGGCATGAAATCCCGCTTCGCCGACCGGATGGCCCGGCGCATGGACCGCGTGCAGCCGTCCGCGATCCGCGACCTTCTGCGGCTGGGCGACGATCCCGGCATCATCTCCTTCGGCGGGGGCTATCCGGACGCCTCGCTGTTCCCGGCCGAGCAATTGAGCGCGATCATCCAGACCTCGCTGGCCGAATCCAAGGGCGCGTCGCTGCAATACACCGCCTCCAACGGTCTGCCGCGGCTGCGCGCCCAGATCGCCGAGCGCATGACCCGCGACGGCGTGCCCTGCGGCGCGGAGGACGTGCTGATTCTGCAAGGCGGCCAGCAGGGCCTGGACCTCACCGCCAAGATGCTGATCGAGCCCGGCGACGTGATCGTCACCGAAAACCCCACCTTCCTGGGCGCGCTGATCGCCTTCAACCCCTGCGAGCCGCGCTACGCCCCCGTGCCGATGGATCAGGACGGCATGGATATGGACGCGCTGGAGCAAACGCTGAAGGCGAACCCCGGCGCAAAGCTGCTCTACACCGTGCCGGATTTCCAGAACCCGACCGGCGTCACCCTCAGCCTAGCGCGCCGCAAGCGCCTGATCGAGCTCGCCAACCAGTTCGATCTGATCGTGCTGGAGGACACGCCCTACCGCGAGCTGCGCTACGCCGGCGAGGCGATCCCGCCGATCAAGAGCCTCGATACTGAAGGCAGAGTGATCTATCTCGGCAGCTTCTCGAAGATCCTGGCGCCGGGCCTGCGGCTCGGCTGGGCGGTCGCCGCGCCCGAGCTGCTGGAGAAGCTGGGTTTGCTTAAAGTCGCCGCCGACACGCAATGCGGCACCCTCAGCATGCACGCGGCCTCCGCCTATCTCGACCAACACGACATCGACGCCCACATCGCGACCATCCGCGAAACCTACCGGCGCAAGAAAAACCTGATGCTGGACTGCATCCGCCGCAGCTTCCCGCAGGACATCAAATTCACCGACCCCGAAGGCGGCATGTTCACCTGGCTGACTTTTCCAGAGGGGTTTGACGCGACCGCTTTCATGCAGGATTTCGCCCTGCCCGACGCCAAGGTCGCCTATGTGCCGGGCGCGACCTTCTTCCCGGTGCGCGAAGAACCGAACCACGCCCGCGTCAGCTACCCCGGCCAGACCGACGAACGGATCGTCGAGGGGATGACGCGGCTGGGGGAATTGCTGAAGCGAAAAGCGTCGTCACTTTAAGAACGCCCCAAAGCCCAAGCGGCCTTTAACGACGTAGGGTCACAGAGCCTCGCTACAGAAAATCGCCGGCATGACAATGCGTGTGCGGCCGATACTGCCGCGCTGAAGCAGGCCCGCGCGACGATC
>JBMLRS010000520.1:0-8111 GCA_049240905.1 Elsteraceae bacterium | reverse complement strand
GGTGACCAGATAGTCGGCGTCAGCCGCCACAGCCATCGCCAACAGGAAAGCATCATCCGAATCATTCGCCTCAACGCCATTCGGCAATTGCGGAAGGGTATCAAGCACGATAGCCCGGTGCAGATTGTTGACCATCGTGCCGATGCGATGAGCCGGCAGGATGGCCTTAAGTTTCGGGTATCGGCTCACGCGCCGAAGTTCGTCAAGTTGCGCCGCTGAGGTCACCAATTCAAAACGCGACGCCCGCCAGGCGCGGAAGATCACATCCGGCGGACCTTGGGAAGAAATCAGCGCGCCAAGCAGGACGTTCGTGTCCAGAATGACGCGCATCAACTATCTGCGCGCCCAATCAACCGCTTCGTCGATAAGATCGCTCAGCTCGGTCTCGCTAAGGTCGCCAGCGGCGGCCTTGGCCTGGCCGACGGCTTGGTCAAAAAGATAGGCGCGCACAGCTTCCTCAATGAAGCGCGAGAGATCGCCCTTCCGACCCCCGCCTTGGGCGGCGATGAACATTCGCACCGACTGATCGATGTCAGGCGATATGGCGATGTTCCAGCGTACGGTGCTCATACGGAGCCTTCAGTTTCAGCGCATGGGTGGTTATGTGTTTATACACCGATAGGCGACGCAGGGACAACACGTCCAGAGCAGCGAACATTTCCAAAATCCCCGGCGGCGGCGGAGAGTCGTTGCGAAAATGACCTAAACCACCGCCCGCTGCTTCAGTCCCAGCCGCAGCGCGCCGATCGCCATGGCGACGGTCGCCTGCGACGGATCCACCACGGGAACGCCTAGCGCCTGCTCCAGCGGCTCGCGGTAGCGGGCCATGCCGGCGCAGCCCAGCACCAAGACGTCGGCGCCGTCGCGCTGCACCAGGGTCTTGCCGACCTCCAGCATGCGGTGCTGGGTCTTGCCCACATCCGACAGCTCCACCACCGGCAGATCGACCGGCAATTCCCCGGCGATCCGGTCGAACAGGCCCATGGCGCGGAAGGCGCGTGTGTGGCGGGGGATGGAGCGGCCCATCACGGCGATCACGCCGACCCGCTGGCCGAAGCTGAGCGCCGTGGCCATGCCGCTCTCCATGATGCCGAACACCGGACGATCCGTCGCCTCGCGCGCGCCGAACAGGCCGGGATCGGAGAAGCAGGCGATCACGAAGGCAGCACTTTCATTATCGGCGGCGAAGCGCTCCGCGATCTTGGGCGCGACATTATCCACGTCGCGCTGGCTTTGGATCCCGGGTGGGCCGGCGGCCAGGGTCTGGCACACGATCTCCGGCCCGCCGGGAAAGCGCAGCGGGGCCATAGCGGCGTCGATGCCGTCGGTGACGGCCTGGGTGGAGTTCGGATTGAGGACGAGGATGCGGTCAGCCATGGGTCACCCGTTATAGACGCCGGTGTGGGGATCGAACTTGCCGGCGAAGCGGCCGCTCGGCTTCAGCTGCGCGCTCAGATGCCGGGCGTGGAACTTGCCGGCCCCCGCCTCGCCCAGGAACTCCATGTCCTTGCAGACCAGTTTCCCGCGGCTGAAGGTCATCACCGGCCAGCCCTTCACCTTCATGCCCTCATAGGGCGTGTAGTCCATCGCGTCATGCAGGATGGACTGGGTGATGGTCACTTCCTTCTCCGTGTCCCAGATCGCGATGTCCGCGTCGGAGCCGACCGCGATCGTGCCCTTCTTGGGATGCACGCCATAGAGCTTGGCGGGGTTGGTGCAGGTCAGCGCGACGAACTGGTGGATGTCCAGCCGACCCTTGCCCACCCCTTCGGAGAACATCAGCGGCATGCGGACTTCCAATCCTGGAATGCCGTTGGAGATCTTCTTAAAGCTGCCGGCGGCGATGCCCGCGCCCTTGCCTTCCGGATCATTGAATCGATAGGGCGCATGGTCGCTGGACAGGGTCTGGAACACGCCGGTTTGCAGCGCCTGCCAGACATAGGGCTGGTTCGCCTTCTCGCGCGGCGGGGGCGAGCACATGCATTTCGCCCCGTCCCACTCCGGCTGGTCCAGATCCTCGGCGCAGAGAAAGAGATATTGCGGGCAGGTCTCCGCGAAGATCTTGAGGCCGCGCCCCTGGGCCCAGCGGATCTGGTCGATCGCCTCCCGGCCGGAGACATGGACGATCAGGATCGGCACGTCGACCAGCTCCGACAGGGCGATCACCCGGTGGGTCGCCTCGCGCTCCACCGGCATCGGGCGGGATTCGGCGTGGAATTTCGGCTTCACATGGCCATGCGCCAGGAGGCGCTGCGACAGGTAGGCGATGGCGTCGTGATTCTCCGCATGGACCATGACGAAGGCGCCCTCGTTGCGCGCGACCGTCAGCACGTCGAGGATCTCGCCGTCGTTCAGCTTCAGCAGATCGTAGGTCATGTAGAACTTGAAAGAGGAATAGCCGTCGCGCACCAGCGCCGGCAGCTCCTGCCCCACCACATGCGGCGTCGGATCCGAGATGATCAGGTGGAAGCCGTAATCGATACAGGCCTTGGGCGTGGCGAGATCGTGATAATCCTTCACCACTTGGCGCAGCGACATGCCCTTATGCTGGGCCGCGAAAGGCAGAATGAAGGTAGTGCCGCCGCAAGCGGCTGAGCGCGTCGCGGTGAACCAGTCATCCGCCGTGTATTGCCCGTTGGAGGAGCGCTGATCAGTGTGGACATGGGAATCCACCCCGCCCGGCAGCACCAGCTTGCCCTTGGCGTCGATCTCCTCCGCGCCGGCGCCCAGCTTCTGGCCCAGCGCCGTGATCACCCCGTCCCGCACGCCGATGTCGGCCTGACACAAATCGCTGGCGGTGGCGACGTCGCCGCCGCGGATCACTAGGTCAAACTCGGCCATCGGCGCTGGGCTCCTCGAACGCGAATAAAGTCACGACGCTGATTAATTCACTTCGCGCCGCCCGCGTCACTAGCGAACCGCGTCAATATCCCCTGGCGCGGTCCACCAGATTCATCAGCGGTTCGCCGGCGTAGAGGCGGCGGATGTTCTCCGCGACCTGAGCATGCACCGATCCCGCCTTGGCGAGGCTGGCGATATGCGGGGTGATCACGATCTTCGGGTGGGTCCAATAGGGATGATCGGCCGGCAGCGGCTCCTCGCGGAACACGTCCAACGTCGCGCCGGAGAGATGGCCGGAATCCAGCGCCTCGATCAGATCGGCGTCGACCAGATGGCCGCCGCGCGCGACGTTCACCAGCGAGGCGCCCTTGGGCAGCTTGGCGAACAGATCGCGGTTCAGGATGTTCTCGGTCTGCGGCGTCAGGGGCAGCAGGCAAACCAGGCAATCGGTCTGCGCCAGGAACCGGTCCAGCTCCGCATCGCCGACGAAGCTCTCCACGCCGGGAATGTCCCGGCCCGTGCGGGTCCAGCCGGAGACGGAGAAGCCGCAGATCGCCAGCCGCTCCGCCGCCACCGCGCCCAGCGCGCCCAGCCCCAGAAAACCCACCCGCGTCTCCGACACGGTCGGGATCGGCCCGCGCAGCCATTCGGATTTCGCCTGCGAGGCGCGATAGAGCGGGAGCTTGCGGTGATGATCGAACACCGCCCACATCACGAAGCAGGCCATGTCGTCGGCCTGCCGCTCGTCCACGATGCGGACGATCGGAATGTCGGCCGGCAGCTCCGGATCGGCGAACAGCTGATCGACGCCGGCGCCGGTGCAATAGATCAGCTTCAGATTGGTCAGCTGGCCGAAGGTGCCCTTGGGCAGCCGCCAGGCCAGCGACACTTCGATCTCCGACGGATCCCCCATCTCCGGAAAAACGCGGAAATCCAGGCCGGGCGACTTGGCCTGGATCGCCTCCCGCCAGGGATTCGGGTCAACCATCGTCGAAGAAAACAAAACCGCCATGTCGCGCTGTCCGCCGCTGTCCGGGAAAGCGCGGATTATTGCAGCGCAACAGGGCCGATGGGCAAGGAAGAAGCGCTTGATTTTTGTTCTTTTTTTGTTCTAGATTTCGTCATGGTCGACACCGTTCCTCACCCCATTCTCAAAGGCCGCGGCGCCACGCTCAACATGGGCTCGCGCTTCGACGCGGAGCAGCGCGTGGCCATAGACGACGGCTGGGGGTACGAGGATCCGGACCTGCCGCCGCTGCGCACCACCGTGGCGTCGGACGTCAGCCGCACGGTGATCGCGCGCAATCAATCGCCGGACGTCAATTTCGATCGTTCGATCAATCCCTATCGCGGCTGCGAGCATGGCTGCGTCTATTGCTTCGCGCGGCCGACCCACGCCTATCTCGGCCTTTCCCCCGGCCTGGATTTCGAAACCAAGCTGACCGCGAAATTCGACGCCGCCGCCTTGCTGGCGAAGGAACTGCGCGCCCCGCGCTATGAATGCGCGGTGATGGGGCTGGGCACCAACACCGATCCCTATCAACCGATCGAGCGCACCCACCGGATAACCCGCGCGATCCTGGAGACGCTGCGCGATTTCAACCATCCGGTCGCGATCGTCACCAAGGGCGCGCTGGTCACCCGCGACATCGACATTTTGGCCCCGATGGCGACGTTGGGATTGGTGACCGTGCATCTCTCGATCACCACGCTGGACTCGGCCCTCGCCCGCAAGCTGGAGCCGCGCGCCAGCAGCCCCGCGCGCAGGCTGGACGCGATCCGCCAGCTCGCCGCGGCAAAGATCCCGGTCGGCGTGCTGGCGGCCCCCTTGATCCCTGCGATCAACGACGCGGAGTTGGAGGCGATCCTGGAGGCCGCGCGCGACGCCGGGGCGGAGAGCGCCAGCTACACGCTGCTGCGCCTGCCCAACGAAGTGAAAGAATTGATGGACGGCTGGCTTCAGGAGCATGCGCCGAACAAGCGCGACCGGGTGTTGAACCTCGTGCGCCAGAGCCATGGCGGGAAGCTCTATGACTCCAGTTACAAGAGCCGCTTTCGCGGAACCGGCCCGCATGCGGATCTGCTGCGCCAGCGCTTCAAACTGGCGCTGAAGCGCCTGGGCCTCAACCGCCGCCCGTGGGACTTCAACACCAGCTTGTTCAGGCCCCCGCCGCAGGCCGGGGATCAGCTGAGCCTATTGTGATCAGCGCCGTTCGCAGGCGCCGATCGCCGCGACATAGGGCTCGGAGAGCTTCCAGTAGCGCGCGATCTCCTGCAGGGCGGAGAGATAGCCTTCGATCGCCTTGCCTGGCGCGGGATCGGCGGCCTCCGACGTGATGGCCTGGAACAATTGGCCTTCCTCGTCAAACACGCCCAGCTCCAGATGATGATAGCCAGGCTCGGCCTTCAACAAGTCCGGGAGTTTGTCGTCCTCGACCGCCCACAACACGCCTTCGACCACGCCCGTCAAATCCGGTAGGATCGTAACCCGGCCCTGCGCGCCGACCGCAACGCGCCAACCCGGCAGCCGCGCGGGCCCCACCGGCTCGGCGTCAGGGCAAGGGACGGCCATCTCGTCGGGATGCATCAGCGGGCCGTAGGCGAAAAACGGAGTCATGGGCGTCTCTATTCTCTCGGTGCTACCATGAAGCTGTTCCCCGACGAAGCGATAACCGCGCCGGACTGGCGCCTGACCCCCGGCTTTCTGGGGTCGGAGGCGGCGGACCGCCTGTTCGACGCCCTGCTGCGCCAGACGCCCTGGCGGGAGGATCGCCTGCGGCTGGGCGGCCGCGAGGTCACGGCGCCGCGCCGCGTCTCCTGGCATGGCGATCCGCATTGCGTCTACCGCTATTCCGGCGCGCGGCATGATCCGACGGCTTGGTTCCCCGCGCTCGCCGACCTGCGCGACGCCGTCGCCGACGCCACGGGCCATCGCTTCAATTGCGCGCTGTTGAACCTCTACCAGGACGGTCAGGACAGCATGGGCTGGCACAGCGACGACGAGCCGGAGCTGGGATCAAACCCCGTCGTCGCGTCGGTCAGCCTGGGGGCGGAGCGGCGCTTCCGTTTTCGCAGCAGGCAGGCGCCGGAGGAAACGCACGCCTTGATGCTCGGCCACGGCTCCCTATTGCTGATGCAGCCCGGCTGCCAAGGCCGCTGGCGCCACGCCCTGCCGAAGAGCGCCGCCGTCTCCAACCCCCGGATCAACGTCACCTTCCGCTGGATCCCCGCATGAGCCGGCCCGACTACAGCCTGGAGACGGCGCAGGGCGCACCGTCCCGCCGGGTCGCCGGCGTGGATGAGGTGGGGCGAGGTCCGCTCGCTGGTCCCGTGGTCGCCTGCGCCGCGATCCTGGATCTGGCGCGTCTGGATCCCGCCTTGGCCGATCGGCTGGACGACAGCAAGCGTGTGACCGCCGCCCGCCGGCAGGAAATCGCCGCCCTGCTGCGCGCCTCCCCCGGCGTAGTTTTCGCCCTCGGCGCAGCGTCGGTGCTGGAGATCGAGAAGATTAACATCCTGCAGGCCAGCTTCCTCGCCATGCGCCGGGCGATCGCGCGCCTGCCCACGCCGCCTGACTTCCTGCTGATCGACGGCAACCGCCTGCCGAAGGAATTACCCTGCCCGGCGCTGGCCGTCGTGAAGGGAGATTCCCGATCGCTCTCGATCGCAGCATCCTCGATCCTGGCGAAGGTGACGCGCGACCGGGCGATGGCCGCGCTGGCTCTACGCTGGCCGCATTACGGATGGGAGAACAACGCTGGGTATGGCGCCCCGGTTCACTTGGCCGGGCTGCGGTCGGCGGGGGTGACGCCGCACCATCGCCGGGGCTTCGCGCCGATCGCGCAGATGAGGGAGTGAGGCTTTTTCGCAACGGTGTGAAAGCATCACTTTCACTAACGCCGATAAGCTTATGAAATTGGTGTTGTTTTTTTCAGAGTCCGATGGCGTCATCAGGACATGAAAACCGATTCGTTCTTCCGCGCTCAGGCGCAGGACCCCACTCTGATCCCCGAACGGATCGTGGTGGGAAATAGCATCGAGGTCATGAGCCAGCTGCCGGCCGGGTCGGTGGATCTGGTCTTCGCTGACCCCCCCTACAACCTCCAACTGCCGAACACGCTGCGTCGGCCGAACCAGAGCAAGGTCGCCGGCGTCGATGACGAATGGGACCAGATCGGCGATTTCGCGGCCTATGACCGCTTCTCCGAAGCCTGGCTGACCGAGGCCCGGCGCGTGCTGACCGACGACGGCGCGATCTGGGTGATCGGCAGCTATCACAACATCTTCCGCCTGGGACGCACCCTGCAGGATCTCGGCTTCTGGGTGCTGAACGACATCATCTGGCGCAAGAGCAACCCGATGCCGAACTTCCGTGGCCGTCGGTTCACCAACGCGCATGAGACCCTGATCTGGGCCTCCAAGCATCGCGAGTCGCGCTACCTGTTCAATTACGCCGCGCTGAAGACGCTGAACGACGATCTGCAGATGCGCTCGGATTGGTTCCTGCCGCTCTGCACGGGTCCGGAGCGTCTGAAGCAGAAGGATGGCGGCAAGCTGCACCCGACCCAGAAGCCGGAAGGCTTGCTGCACCGCGTGCTGACCGCTTCCACCCGTCCGGGCCAGGTGGTTCTGGATCCCTTCATGGGCACCGGCACCACCGGCGTGGTCGCCAAGCGCCTGCGTCGCCGCTTCATCGGGATCGAGCAGAACCCGGGTTACGCCGAAGCCGCCGAAGCGCGCATCGCCGCCACCGAGCCGGTGGAGAACGAGTTCGCCGAAGCCACCGTGTCGAAGCGCGAGGCGCCCCGCGTGCCGTTCGGCCTGCTGGTCGAACGCGGCCTGATCCCGGTCGGCTCCACCCTCGTCTCGAGCTGCCGGCGCTACGCCGCGCGGGTGAAGGCCGACGGCTCGCTGGTCGCCGACCAGATCCGCGGCTCCATTCACCAGGTCGCGGCCGAACTCCAGAACCTGCCGGCCTGCAACGGTTGGACCTTCTGGCAGGTCGAACGCCAGGGCCGCACCGTGCCGATCGACATGTTCCGCGGTGACGCGCAGCGCCATCTCGCGCAAAGCGGTCAGGTTGCCTCTTCGGAAGTATGACGGCGGCGCGTCTCCGAGGTGCACCTTTCCCTCCGCCAGGCGCTTCAGCAGGTCGTCCGGCGCCAGATCGATCAACTCGATCTCGGCCGTGTGCTCCAGGATCGAATCAGGCACGGTTTCGCCGACGGGGCCGCCGATGATCTGCGCAGCGGCGTCCGCTCGGCTTTCGA
>JBMLRS010000519.1:0-1369 GCA_049240905.1 Elsteraceae bacterium | reverse complement strand
AGCGCTCCTCACCGGCAAAACCGCCCTCATCACCGGCGCTTCCGGTGGCCTGGGCCTTCATTTCGCGAAGTTTCTGGTGGCCAACGGGGCCTCCGTCATTCTCACCGCCCGGCGCAAGGCGGCGCTGGACCAGGCCTGCGGCGAGATCCGCGCGGCCGGCGGATCGGCGGAGCCGCTGGAGATGGACGTCTCCCGCGCGGACTCGGTCGCCCAGGCCTTCGCCAGCCTGCCCGGTCCCTTGGACATCCTGATCAACAACGCCGGCGTCACCACCACCCAGCGGGCGCAGGATCTCGAGGAAGCGGTCTGGGACAGCATCCTCGACACCAATCTGAAAGGCGCCTTCCTGGTCGCCCAAGCCGCCGCGCGCGACATGAAGGCGGCGGGAAAAAGCGGGGCGATCGTCAACGTCGCCTCGATCCTGGGCCTGCGGGTCGCCGGCAGCGTCAGCCCCTACGCCGCCTCGAAGGCTGGCTTGATCCATCTCACCAAGGCCCTGGCGCTGGAATGGGCGCGCGACAAGATCCGCGTGAACGCCCTCTGCCCCGGCTATATCGAGACCGATCTCAACCGCGACTTCTTCGCCAGCGAGGCCGGCCAGACCCTGATCAAGCGCATCCCGCAGCGCCGCCTGGGCAAGCCGGAGGAGCTGGACGGCGCGCTGTTGCTGCTCTGCTCCGACGCCGGGTCCTACATCACCGGCTCCGTGATCGCGGTCGATGGTGGACATCTGGTTTCATCGCTATAGGTTCGCGCCATGGACTTCACGATCTCCCCCCGCATCGAAGACTATCGCCAGCGCATCGCGGCTTTCGTCGATTCCGAAATCCTGCCCTTGGAGGCGGATCCCGCCAGCTACGACGCCCACGGCAACATCGCCCCGGCCCCGCTGGCGAAGCTGCGCGCGAAGGCCCAGGCGCAAGGGCTCTGGCGCCTGCAGTTGAGCGAGGCCAGCCAGGGCGTCGCCCTCGGCCCGATGGGCATGGCGGTCTGCTACGAGGCGATGAACCGCTCGATCTTCGGGCCGGTGGTGTTCAACTGCGCCGCGCCCGACGACGGCAACATGATGGTGCTGGAGAAGCTGGGCACGCCCGCGCAGAAAGCCAAATGGCTGGAGCCGATCGCCAGCGGCGCCGTGCGCTCCGCCTTCGCGATGACCGAGCCGCATCCCGGCGGCGGCTCCGACCCCTCGATGATCCAGACCTTCGCGGAGAAGCGCGGCGACCATTACGTCGTCACCGGCCGCAAATGGTTCATCACCGGCGCGGAGGAAGCCGCCCATTTCATCCTGCTGGCCAAGACTTCGGACGACGCGCGCCGCGGCCTCACCGCCTTCCTGTTCCACAAGGATCAGCCTGGCTGGGAGATC
>JBMLRS010000518.1:0-1296 GCA_049240905.1 Elsteraceae bacterium | reverse complement strand
GATCCTCGCCGAAAGCGACGGCGTGTGCTGGGCCTTCCGGCAGCTTGATGGAGACGCCCATTTTGCCGGCCATCGCCATCTCGGCCACGCCGACCAGAAGGCCGCCGTCGGACAGATCGTGACAGGCTGCGACCACGCCGCCCTCGATCAGCGTGCGCACCACGTCGCCGACCTTTCGCTCCAGCGTCAGATCGAGCGGCGGCGGGGCGCCGTCCTCACGACCGAGGATCTCGCGCAGATAGAGCGAAGACCCCAGCCAGCCGGTGGTCTTGCCGCCGACGAGGAGCAGCGTGAGGCCGGGCTTGGGCAGGGCTAGGCCAACTTGCTTCGCGCCGTCGGCCAGCAAGCCGACGCCGCCGATCACCGGGGTCGGCAGGATCGCGACGCCGTTGGTCTCGTTGTAGAGCGAGACGTTGCCGGAGACGACCGGGTAGTCGAGCGCCAGACAGGCGGCCTTCATGCCGCGGATGCAGCCGGCCAACTGGCCCATGATCTCCGGCCGTTCGGGATTGCCGAAGTTCAGATTGTCGGTGATCGCGATCGGCGTCGCGCCGACGGCGGTCAGGTTGCGCCAGGTCTCCACCACGGCCTGCGCGCCGCCGATCTCCGGATCGGCGAAGCAGTAGCGCGGGGTGCAGTCCGTCACCATCGCCAGAGCCTTTTTCTGGCCAGGCAACCGGACGACGGCGGCGTCGCCGCCGGGGCGTTGCAGCGTGTTGCCGCCGATCAGATGGTCGTACTGCTCCCAGATCCAGCGCTTGGAGGCGATGGCGGAGCTGCCGACCAAAGCCGCCAGCGCGTCGATCACGCCCTTGGGCGTGGGCAGGGTGGCGGAATCCAGCGTCGGGCGCGGCGGGGTCGGGACATGCGGGCGGTCATAGAGCGGTGCTTCGTCGACCAGCGGGCCTAGGGGCAGATCGCACACCGTCTCGCCTTCATGGCGGATCACGATGCGGCCGCTGTCGGTCAACTGGCCGATCACCACGCAATCCAGCTCCCACTTCGCGAAGATCTTCATCGCGATATGCTCGGAGCCCGGCTTCAGGATGACCAGCATCCGCTCCTGGCTTTCCGACAGCATGATCTCGTAGGCGGACATGCCCGGCTCGCGCGTCGGCACCGCGTCCAGGTTCAGTTCGATTCCCAGGCCGCCGCGCCCGGCCATCTCGACCGAGGAGGAGGTGAGGCCAGCGGCGCCCATGTCCTGGATCGCGACGATGGCGTCGGTCGCCATCAACTCCAGGCAGGCTTCGATCAGCAGCTTTTCGGTGAAGGGATCGCCGACCTGCACGGTCG
>JBMLRS010000517.1:0-1078 GCA_049240905.1 Elsteraceae bacterium | reverse complement strand
ATGAAAAACTCGCCGCTCAGCCCCCCGGCCGAGCCGATCACGCTGTTCTGGACAGTCGAGGTGACGTTCTGTTGAACGGCCTGCCGCACCAGGCCGGGGTCCGAGCCGGACGGGTTTCGCGAGGCTTCGGCGCGCTGGGCCGACGCCTCCGGCGAGATGCTGCCGGGCTCCTGACTGGAATTCTTTTCCGAGACCTGAGACCGATCCAACTTGCCTTCAATCGCGCCGCTTGCGTTGCGCGCGGCCGCCTGTGGCGGCGCTTCGAGCGATCTCGACAAACGGACCAGCTGCGCCGCGTCCACCTTTATCGGCGTCCCGGGAAGCTGGCCTTGCGCCGTGGTCACGGCGAAACCAGGCCGAGAGATGATCTGCTCGCCGCCGGTCGCGCCCTTCACCGACAGAGTGCCGAACAGATTGGTCGCGGTCGCGCTGGTCGCCGTGACCTCGACATAGCCCATGCCCCCGCGAACGCCGATCACGCTCACAGGCGTATTGATGCTCACATCGCCGCTTTTGCTGATCCGCCCGCCGACGAACCGCACCAGCCCCCCCGTGATCTTCACCGACATCTTGCCGGTCTTGGCTCGTGGATCGTAAACGAACTCGTCGATCGTGACGTCGGAGCCGGGGCCGACGGTCAGCGAGCTTTCATCGAGAAAGATCAGCTGCACCTGCCCATCGGCCTGCGTCGCGATCCGTTCGCGGAAGATGACGTCCGCGCCGATCAGCAGGGTTCGACTGGTCTGCCCGGGCGGCGTGGAGACCGCGTTCGGGTTGACCGCCGCCGCGACGCCAGACTTCTCCTGCGCTTGAGCTGACGAAACGATCGCCGCAGGAAGGAACGCCAAGACGCTGATCGCCGCGACGCCGATTTTAAGCCTGTGCATTTTCGGCGCTCCTTAGAAGCGAACCTGAACGGCCATCAAGCCGACCAGATTGTCGAATTGGTTCTGCGTGTAGGTGGATTTGTACCACTGATGCTGGATCTGCAGCTGAAGCGTGGCCCAGCTCGTCACCGGCACCAACAGCATGCCGCCGACCTCCCATTTCGCGTCTCGCCGCGTCACCCCGTCGCCCG
>JBMLRS010000516.1:683-1483 GCA_049240905.1 Elsteraceae bacterium | reverse complement strand
GCCTTGATGGGGGATCTTCAGCGTCTGCCGCCGGATGCGGCGGGGCAGGCGGCGCAATGGCGGGGCGATGTTTTGCCTCTGGCTCCCGAGAGCCTGGAGGGGGCGGCGCTGGTGATCGACGCGCTGTTCGGCGGCGGGCTGTCCCGACCGATCGACGGGGCGGCGGCGGTGATGCTGCAAGCGGTGGGCGAGAGCGGCCTGCCGGTCTGCGCGGTGGATCTGCCAAGCGGCGTCTCCGGCGCCACGGGCGAGGTTCTGGGGATCGCGGCGCGCACGGATCTAACCGTGACCTTCTTCCGTAAATCGCCGGGCCATCTGATCGCGCCGGGGCGCTTCCTCTGTGGGGAGACCGTGCTGGCGGATATCGGTCTGCCGCCGAAGGCACTCGAAGTCGTCCAGCCGCGCTGCTTCGAGAACGCGCCGGCGCTGTGGTTGAGGTCCTTTCCGAGGCCGGCGGCGGACGGCCATAAATTCGCGCGCGGCCATGTGTTGGTTCTGGGCGGGGAACGCCTAACGGGGGCGAGCCGCTTGACCGCGCGGGCGGCGCAGCGCGCGGGCGCGGGATTGGTGACGATCGCGGCGCCGGCCTCGGTCTGGCCGATCTACGCCGCCGCCATGATGGGGGTCATGGTCGAGCCGATGGCGACGCCGGAGGATTTCGACGCGCTGTTGGCGGACGTCAGACGCAACGCCATCGCGATTGGCCCGGGCGCCGGGGTCGGCTCGGGCGCCCGGCGGCATGCGCTGGCGGCGCTGGAGACAGGACGGCCGGTGGTTCTGGACGCCGACGCGCTCTCATC